>NZ_JBNCKT010000216.1:0-4058 GCF_049841675.1 Micromonospora sp. DT4 | reverse complement strand
AGCCGACGCGCGTCCCGCACCGTAACGCCCATACACCCCAAACGATCACAAACCATTTGGGTTACGGGTCAATATGTGGACGGCGGGCCGGGCGAGGGCGACGCCTGGGCCGACTACCAGCGGCCGGTCCCCGCCGAGGAGAGCGTCGACGGCATCGCCGACGCACCCGGCCAGGCGCTCAACGGCAACTTCAACCAGCTCGCCAAGTTGAAGGCCAAGCACCCCCAGCTCAAGGTGTTGATCTCGCTGGGTGGGTGGAGCTGGTCGACGTACTTCTCCAACGCCGCCCGCACCGACGCCTCCCGCAAGGCGTTCGTCGCCTCCTGCATCGACCTGTACCTCAAGGGCAACCTCCCGGGCGCGCCGGGCGCCGGGGCGGGCGTCTTCGACGGCGTCGACCTCGACTGGGAGTGGCCGAACTGGGACGGTGAGCCCGGCAACGTGATCCGCCCCGAGGACCGGGAGAACTTCACCAAACTGCTCGCCGAATTCCGCAGGCAGCTCGACGCGTACGGCCGCACCACCCGCTCGCACCACCCGCTGACGGCCTTCCTGCCGGCCAACCCGGCCACGATGGACGCCGGCTACGAGGGCCGCAAGATCTTCAAGTACCTGGACTTCGCCACCGTGCAGGGGTACGACTTCCACGGCGGCTGGGAGACCCGCGCCAACCAGCAGTCGGCGCTGCGCGTACCGGCGGACTCGCCCGACAACCCGGACTTCTCCGTCGAGGTGGCCGTCGACGGGTGGATCGTCCGCGGCGCGCCACGCGCCAAGCTGGTCCTGGGCATCCCCTACTACGGTCGCGGCTGGACCGGCGTCACCGGCGGCGGCAACGGCCTGTTCCAGCCGGCCGCAGGCCCCGCACCGGCGACCTTCGAGGCCGGATACGAGGACTACAAGAACCTCAAGGCCCTCGCCGACAACGGCTACACCGTGCACCGCGACCTGCGCGCCGGGCACGCCTGGCTCTTCGACGGTACGACCCTCTGGACGTACGACGACCCGGCGGTCGTGTTGCAGAAGACGCTCTACATCCGGCGAGCCGGCCTGGGCGGGGCGATGATCTGGTCGCTGGACGGCGACGACGACAACGCCACCCTGACCAGGACGATCGGCCTCGGCCTGACCACCTGGTAGCAACCGACGCCCGTGATCACGTGGTGCGCGAGCAGCACGTGGTCACGGGCGCTGCTCCTGGGGCGTCACCGCGTGCACGGTGGCCTCGATGAGCGCGGTCACCTGGGTCATGTCCCGCGCGCGGGACACGTCCAGGTCGGCCGACCAGCCGTCGCCCCGACTGAACCCCACCGACACGTCGTCACGGCGGTGGGTGAGCCACCCGGCCACCGCCTGGACCAGCACCATGGCGGCGCCCGCGCCCTCGACAGCCACCCGCAGCACGTCCGCGCCGCCCTCGGGCACCCCCTCCGGCGGCGTCAGGGTCACCCCGTCGCGCAGCCGGTCGTCGGCGCGCAGCCAGGACGCCAACGAGCGCCGGGCATCGACAGACGAAAGATCCGGACGAACCGCGAGCGTGATCATCTCCGGCACGTTCTGCTCCCTCCAAGACGACGCTGAGTCACACCACCATCCTGCCAGCCGGTCCCGGACCCGGCATCCCACGCACTCACCGGAGCCGATCGGACCGTGACCGCCGCGTCGGCCCGTTCATAGGCTCCGGCCACTGCGAGGCTTTCCCCCAAGAAGGGAACCCGAGACATGGCCCCATCGTCGCGTCCGTTCTGGACGGTCCCTCCGAAGCGGCTGGCAGGCGTCGCCGCGCTCGCGCTCCTGCTCGGCACGACTCCCCTGCTCGGCGGCACACCAGTCGTGATCCCCAACCCGCAGGGCCTCCAGGCCGACGAACACCCCTTCACGGACGACCTGGTACGCGCGCTGCGCGCCGCCGGAGTGCCCTTCCGGTCGGTGGTCGCCTGACCGATCCCCCGCACAGCGAAGCGCCCGTCCCTTTCGTTCGGAAGGGACGGGCGCTTGTCGCTTGGGATGCCGGTCAGGGCCGACGGGCGACCTCGGCGACGAACGCCCGCCACGACGCCGGCCCGAAGATCAGCGCCGGCCCGTCGGGGTCCTTGGAGTCCCGCACACCGACGATGCCCGGCAGATTGTCCGCAACCTCGACGCAGTCGCCCCCGCTGGATCCACTGCGGGTGGACTTGCGCCAGTTAGCGTCGATCAGGTCCATGACGTCACCACTTCCTTCATCAGGTCGGTTGACTGCCGTCGAGGTAGGGCCTCGTTCCGTATGGTCTCCCACTTTGACAGAAGCGTAGCCATGTCGTCGTCGCCACTGATAACCAGCCCGCCAAGCTGGTTCTCCAACTGGCCGACCCACTTACCGTCCGCAGCCCGAGCCAGGATGAACGGACCGGTCAGCCCTGCGTGCATGCTTACGTCACCCGGCACGATATGGACGCTGACGTTTGGCCGCTCGGCCATAGCCGTCAGGTGTGTGATCTGCCCTGCCATGATTCCTCGAAAATCCTCGCCCGCACGCCGCAGCACCTCCTCCCCGATCACCGCAACAAATTGCGGCGCCTTTGGCTGGGTGAGGATCGATTGCCGGTCCAGCCGAGCGGCAAGCCGCTTATCGACCTCCTCCTCGCTGAGAGTGTCGTCGCAGCGAATGACCGCTCGGGCGTACTGCTCGGTCTGGAGTAGGCCCGGCACCAGGGACGGCTGCCACGAGCGGAGTTGAGTCGCAACGTGTTCGGCGTCCAGCCATGGCAGGAACCAGGACGGTGCCCCGAGCTTCGCGACCATGCGTTCGAACAGGCCGCCGTTGTTGAGGGCACGGTCGGCGCCCTTGATGAAGTCCATCGTCAACGCTCGCGTCTCGCCCTCGACGGCGCTGACGTGCGACGCGCTGAACCCGGCACCTCGGCCGAACGCCTCCTGCGTCATCCCGGCGGCCCCGCGGGCGCGGCGGATCTCTCCGACGATGAACGCGGCGAGCGAGTGCGGCAGATCAGCCATTCAATGCTCCCCAAACCGGAAGATCGACTACCCACGCCACTGCCCGGCGTGGAGAGGCTTCGCCAGTTCAGCCCGAAGCGACGAAGCACCTTCCGAGCGTAGTGGCCTCCACGGCAGAGTGTCACCAGCGGCGCGGCCGGTGGAGGACCCGAGACCCGGCGGACGCGTTCGTTCCGGGGCCGCCCTCTGGGCGAGCACTCACGGGCGGCCCCTACCAACGTCTGCCAGGGGGAGACCATGCCCATCGACCACACACCGCAGGTGCGGTCCGGTGACCTGCTTTACCTGACCCGTGCCGCGAGCCCGCAGTTCGGCCGCCCCATCACCGTCCGCGTGATCCGCGCCCTCACCGATCGGCACACGTACCACGGTTGGTTGTGGATCGACGCCTACGTGCTCGGTCCGAACGGAGACGCGGTCGCGCGCTGCGAGCTGTACCTGATGCCCGCCGGCGCACAATGGCTCACCTCCCCACCTGCCACACCACGCCGGACCGCCGCCACACCTCGAACCGCCGCCCCACGCCGGACCGCCGCCACACCTCGAACCGCCGCCACACCTCGAAACCCCGCGCCACCCAATCCCACCGCGGTGCCCGCCACCGCGCCGCCCCGCCCGACCACCACCTCACCCTGCCCCGCCCGATCACCGCGCCGTCCCTGCCCACCTCGCGGTCGCGTCGTGATGCTCGGCGCCCGGCCACGCGCGGTCCGGTGCGGGTCGGCTGATGTCCCATCGCGCTCCCGACCATCAGCCCGCCCGCCCGACATGGCGCTGCGGCACCTGCGGAATCGCCTGGCCCTGCTCGGCCGCCAAGCTCCGCCTCCTGGCGGCCTACCGGTTGGATCGCCCGGCCCTGCTGGCCCACCTGACAGCATCCCGCTCGGGATCACCGGCGCCCCGGCCAACCGGCACGACTCGCCGCTGCTGCGCGACACCTTCGAGCAGTGCAGCGCCCCACTGCGCCATCACTGGCCGCAGCAGGTCACCGCCCACCTCGACCGCGGCTACGACAGCAACCGCACCCGCGAGCTACTCGACGAGATCGGCTTCGACGCGCA
>NZ_JBNCKT010000215.1:0-4108 GCF_049841675.1 Micromonospora sp. DT4 | reverse complement strand
TGAAAGCCTTGTTCGGCAAGCCAGAAGTCCGCTACGCAGCCGGCTAACCACGGCACCTTTGGGTTACTGGTCAATAGCTACTTCAAAACAGCCTGAAGGGCGGCGCGTGCGGTGGCTTCCTGCTCTAGCGCGTAGCCCCGGTGCAGGCAGCGTTGCGCGAAGACGCCAACCGGATCCGGGCGTTGTGCGAGCTGCTGGAGGCGGCTGCGGCTGTGAGTGTTGAAGGGCCGGCCTTCGTCGTGCGGCACGGTGCCGACGTCCACGACGTGGATGGTGGTGACCGACGGCAGGTTGTCGTGGATGCGGGCGGTGATGCGTACGCCGCCGAGGTCGGCATCTGCGCAAATGACAACCCGGGAGGTCTGCTGCGCCGCCTGGACGATCACTGACACGACGGCGTCGGGCGGCTGCCCGTGGCACCAGACGACCGGCAGATCGGCCCGGGCGTCACAGACCGCTTCGGCCGCCTGCCGGTTCTCCACGACCAGCAGGACATCACCCGGCCCAGTGACGGTCACTCGGGGCAGCATGCGGGGGCTCAGCCGGATGTCATGCGGCCCGGGCATGGCCGACAGGTCAAGGACGGAGCCGTCGGTCGTGTGCAGCAGGATCGGGCCGCCGAGCCCGATGTACGGGTTGCGGGCCACGCCGAGCGCGATGAGCGTCTCGTGGTCGAAGCCCATCGCGGCGAGCAGATGGTTCACGTCGTCGCGGGCTTTCGTGTCCTTGGCGTGACTCTGCACGAAGGCGCGAAGCGAATCGTGGCTGCGGCCCTCGGCCAGGTCGGTGGCGGCGCGCACCGCCCACAGCAACCGGTCGGGATGATCGGTATCACGGAGTGCCCGGCTGGCATCCGGCCAGTCGTCGGCGAGCGCCGACGCGATCTGCTCCGCCCTGGTGCGAAGGGTCCTGGTGTCGTCCCGACGGCGGCTTCGACGTTTCTGTTCGGCTGCCGCGAGGTCGGGGTGCGGGTACACCCGGCGTGGCGGCTGGGCCAGGGCGTTGCCGTTGAGGGTGTAGCCGATAGTCACGCAGCCGGATTCGGCGAGCTCCAGCATGATGCGCAGCGCGTCGGTACCGAACCTGCTGCTGACACCGGCCCAGCCGTGCTCGCTGCGAATGACCCAGCTCCAGTCGCTGTCGCTGAGCAGCCCGTCCGGTCGGCGGGGGGCCTCGCTCGGTTCTGCGGTGCGGAGCCGTGCAGAGCGCGGTCTCGGTCGGCCTCGGCTGTCGCGGGGGTAGCGGCCGCTGGGAGGCAGTGGTGCGTAGGCGACCAGGCCCGGATAGTCGCGGATCCAGCTCAGGGTGATCTCGGGATCCGGTTCCCCAGGGATGGTGCCGTCGGTGTCGGTCATGTCTGCGGCTCCGGCCGGAACGAGGTCATCCAGTCGGAGAGCAGTTGCACCCGGGCGGTGTCGGCTTCGCTGCCGATGACGACCGGTGCCTGGTTGTACGGCATGACGTCGGACGGGCGGCGCAGCTTGATGTAGAGGCTGGACGCGCCGATCGCGTACCTCTCCATGTCGTCCTGCAGGGCGCCGACGACGCTGATCGCCCGGTCGCGGCCGATGTTCTCGAACAGGGCGACGGCGTCACGGCGGTGTGCCGCGCCGAGGTTGCGGCCGAGTTCGTCAAGGACCAGCAGCAGCGGCCGGTCCTGGGCGCCGGCGAGTGCCGCCGCGCAGACGAGCTTCACTGCTTTGTCGTCCATCTGGGCGGTGTTGCCGCGCAGCCGGTACGACGACGGCGGCTTGCCCTCGCCGCGCCGCCAACGTGGGGTGATCGTCCACTGCCACGGCTTCTCCGGGTCGGCGGGGGCCTCCGGCTCCGGGAAGTCGAGGTTGCCGCCGTAGCCGCCGTAGGTCTGGTCGAGCCGGTCGAACTCGTCGGACACCTGCCGCAGCTTCGCCTTGATCGCTTTGGCGGTGGTCGACCGCAACGCCTCCGACGTTCGCCGAGCCTCGTCGAGCGCGGCCTTCGCTCCAGTCAGGGTGATCGTCTTCGCCTGCCGCTCCCGCTGGATCTGGGACGCGTTCTCCCGGTCGACACGCTCATGATCGGTCAGAAAGTTCCCAACGATCCGCAACACATCGGGGATCAGCCGCACATATGCACCTCCGGTGCGCCGGTCGGCGCGTTGCTCGTCGACGACGCGCAGTTCCTCCGGCCGGTTCTGCTCCGGGTCACCGGGCGGAAAGCACGCGGCGCGCACCTCGTTGGCCAGCCGCGCGCACACCTCGTCCCACTCCGCCGGCGGCCGCATCGCCTCGCTCTCGTCGAGCGTGAGCAGGTGCTGCTCGGCGGTATCCACCGTTCCGGTCCACTGCGCGTTCAGGCGGGGAAGATCGAAATCTGTACGCTGCTGGAGCAGTGCGTTCCACTGTTTGCGGTTCTCTTCGAGTTCCTTTTTCAGGGTGGCCAGAGTGCGGCGCGCCGTGTCGATCTGCTGGGCCCGGGCGGCTTTCTCACCGAGAGCGACCTCGTAGCCGATCTTCGCCTGCCGCAACGGTCCGTCGAGTTTGCTCAGCTCCCCTTCGATGGCGGAGTTGCGAACACGGAGCTTCGTCACCTTGTCTTGAACCGCACCAGCCTCGGCCTCGGCTTTCGCGCCACGCAGGTGCGCGTCAGCGCGGCTCTTGGTCCGTTCGGCCTCACGGATCCCCTCGTCAGCCTCGTCGTCCTCGCCGGCGGCTTTCTCCAGTTGATCCTGAGCGGCTCGGATTCGGCCAGCACGACCGGTCAGGGCCTCCGGGAGAACGGCGATCCCGTGCACACCAGCCACAGGATCGATATGACCGTCAGCACCGGCTCGCTTTGCCAACGCCGCGAGGAATCGACCCAACGGCAGGTCGGGATCCGCGGCGGCCGGCAGGCCTGGCCCGAGCAGGTGGTCGGCCGGGTCTGCTTCGACCAGCAAGCTTCCAGGTAACGCGGCCAGTAGTTGGACGGCTTCCTGAGCTTGGTGGTGAGCGACGGCGACCGCGTGCCGATAGGGCAGCAGCCGAGCTTCCCATACAGGCCGCTGCTGTTCGGTCAAGGAGATCGTGTCGACCAGCGGCGCAGCGGTGATGTCGTTCGCCCATAGCAACCGAACCTGGGCGACCGCGACATCCTCGCCCTTCTCCGCCGCCGACAGCGCCGCCTTGGCAACCCGCAGCGCGTGCTCTGTACGGCCTTTGATCCGCTCCGCTGCCTGGACCATTCTCCCGGCTTCGGCGATCTCCTCCTCGGCCTGTTCAACGGTACGCCCGTCCGCGACGTCCGCGACGGCTTGAAGGGTCCGCAGCTGTCCACCGAGGGTTTCGATCGAGCCGACGTTCTGATTCTGCTCGACCTTCAGCGCGCTCTCAACGGCCTTCTGATCCTCGTACGTCTTGATCCGGGTTCGGCAGCTCTCGTCGAACGCCTTGTCGTCGGACAGCCGATTGACCTTCTCACCGGCTGTCTCGATCTGCGCGTCCAGTTCCTTGCGCCGACGTTCCTTCTCCTCGACGTCTTGGCCGATCCGCTCGGATTCGTGGAAGCCGTCGACCAGGTACCGGGCGCAGCGGCTTCGCCAGCTGTCACGCGCCTCGGCCAGCAACGTCCGGGCACGCTCCCGTGAGGCGATGCCGTCCTCCACCACCTTCATCCGGTCGTCCCACAGCTCGTATTCCTCTTCGGCCCGCGCGGCCCGCCCGGCATGTTCGTACTCCTCGGCCCGGGATTTCTGTTCCTGTTCGATCTCGGCGGTCAGGCCGGTCAGCGCACCGATGGCCTCGAAGATCCGTTCCGGGGTCAGCTCGTTGAGCGGCTGGGCGAGCAGGTTCGCGGTCGGGCTGGCCCGTACCGAGGTCGACAGGAAGGACACGCACCTGACCGTCGAGCCGTACAGGGTACGGGCGAGCCGGTTGGCACGGATGTCGGTGCGGCCGTTGCTGCGCGGCAGCGCATCCCACAAGCCGTCGGCGCCGCCGGCCCGCTCGTCCTCCGTGTCACCGAACGGCACGTGCAGCCGATGGGCCCACCGCAACTCCACGTGCGGGCTCTGCCGGTTATTGACCCGTAACCCAAATGGTTTGTGATCGTTTGGGGTGTATGGGCGTTACGGTGCGGGACGCGCGTCGGC
>NZ_JBNCKT010000214.1:0-4141 GCF_049841675.1 Micromonospora sp. DT4 | reverse complement strand
ATTTGTCGAGGACCTTCCATCGACGTGTCTCGGCGTGACGTTCCGCCCCCACCCAGTTACCCGACAGTCTCTTAGAGGCGGATGCCTAGCAGGGCGTCCACCGTCTTCGCGAACAGGGCCGGGGCTTCGGGGTCGTCCGTCGCGCCGGTCAGGGCCGCGTCGGCCCAGCGGTCGGCCACCGCCAGGGCTCCGGGCGTGTCCAGGTCGTCGACCAGACGTTCGCGTACCCCTGCCAGCAGCTCGGCCCCGGACGGCCCGGCGGGCGCGGCGGCGGCCCGCCGCCAGCGGTCCAGCCGCTCCTGCGCGACCGTGAGCAGCTCGTCGGTCCAGGTACGGTCGCTGCGGTAGTGACCGGAGATCAGCGCCAACCGGATGGCCATCGGGTCGACCTTGTCGGCGCGCAGCCGGGAGACGAAGACCAGGTTGCCCCGGGACTTGGACATCTTCTCGCCGTTCAGGCCGATCATCCCGGCGTGCACGTAGTGCTCGGCGAAGGGCGCCTGCCCGGTGAGCCGCTCGGCGTGCGCGGCGGACGCCTCGTGGTGCGGGAACAGCAGGTCGTTGCCGCCGCCCTGCACGTCGATGCGGTCGCCGAGCAGGTTCAGCGCGATGACCGCGCACTCGATGTGCCAACCGGGGCGACCCTGGCCCAGCTCCCCGCTAGGCCAGGACGGCTCGCCCTCGCGCGCGCCGCGCCACAGCAGCGGGTCGAGGGGGTCGCGCTTGCCGGCCCGGTCAGGGTCACCGCCGCGGTCGGGGAAGATCTCCAGCATCTGCTCGCGGGTCAGGTTCGACTCGTAGCCGAACCGGCCGGTGGCGGAGATGTCGAAGTAGACGTCGCCGGTGCCGTCGTCGAGCCGGTACGCGGCACCGTCCTTGAGCAGCACCTCGACCTTGTCGGCGATGTCCGGGATCGACTCGACCGCGCCCACGTAACGCTCCGGCGGGATGATCCGCAGCGCCTCCATGTCCTCGCGGAACAGGGCCGTCTCCCGCATCGCCAGGACCACCCAGTCCTCGCCGTCGCGGGCGGCCCGTTCCAGCAGGGGGTCGTCGATGTCGGTGACGTTCTGCACGTAGCGCACCGGATGACCGGCGTCGCGCCACACGCGCTGCACAAGATCGAACGTGATCATCGTGGCGGCGTGACCGAGGTGGGTCGCGTCGTACGGGGTGATGCCGCAGACGTACATGCTCGCCGCATCGGCCGGGTCACTCGGGTGGACACCCTGCCGCGCCGAGTCGTACAACGCCAACGGCTCACCCCGACCCGGCAGCCGTGGCACCTCGTGTCCCGCCCAAGACTCCATGGCCTCAGCCTAACCAGCCCTCAGGCACCGCCGGGACACCCCACCGGTGATCAAGATGACAGGGGACTCACATGGGTGGCCACGGTATCGCCGGCCAGTCCTCCGGCGGCTGCGGGAAGCGGCCGGTCTCCCGCAGCCGGTCGACGCGGGCGGACAGTTCGGCGATCTCCGTAATCGTCAGGTGGTCGGCAAGCTCCTCGCCGAGCGCCCCGGCCACCTGTCCGGCGAGCCCGTCGAGCACCTCCATGGCGTCCGACGGCAACTGCTTGCCAGCCCAACCCCAGAGCACCGTACGAAGCTTGTCCTCGACGTGGAAACTCACCCCATGATCCACGCCGTAGATGCGGTCGTCGGCGCCGACGAGCACGTGCCCGCCCTTGCGGTCCGCGTTGTTGATCACCGCGTCGAGCACGGCGAGGCGGGCCAGCCGTGGATCGTCGGCGTGCGCGAGGGCGTACGCGGCACCGTCGTCGTCCCGGGCCGCCGCGATCGGAAACCAGCGCGGCGGCACCTCCTCGGCCGGCACGAACCCGACCAGGGGCTCGGCGTCCTCCGGCTCGTCGATCCAGAGTTGGCAGGAGCCGGGGCCGAACGGCCCGTCGCGCAGCACGGTGGGCGGCACCAGGTCCCATCCGGTGGCGCGGGACACCAGGTACGCCGACACCTCCCGGCCGGCGAGCGTGCCATCCGGGAAGTCCCACAGCGGGCGCTCCCCGCGTACCGGCTTGTAGACACACCGGGCCGTGACGCCGTCGCGGGTCAGGATGCCCCGCAGGGTGGTGTTCGACGCGTCGACCAGCCGACCCTCCAGGTCGAGCGTGCCGTCGCGGAGCAGCCGCAGCGCGGCGTCACCGTCACGCAGAGGCTGGAGGCCGGACAAGGTCACCGGTGGTAACCGTTGTGCCGCGGGCAGAGGTGCCCGGCGGGATCCAACGGCTGGCCGCACAGCGGGCACGGCGGCCGGCCCGCGTTGACCACGCGCCGGGCCCGCTCGATGAACTGCCGGGTGGCCTGCGGCGTGAGCCGGACCCGCAGCCGGTCCAGGTCCTCGTCCGGCTCCTCGTCGTCTTCGTCGTCTTCGTCGTCCTCGTCGCCCAGCTCGACCTCCGGCTCCACCTCGCCGGCGGCGATCGCCTCGATCACCACGGTCGCGGTGTCGACGTCGAAGGCCAGCCCGAGGGTCCCGACCCGGAACTCCTCGTCGACCGGGGTGTCCAGCGGCTCGTTGTCGCCGATCACCGGCGCCAGCTCGGGCAGCTCCACCCCGAAACGACGCTGCGCCTCGGTGAGCAGCTCCTCCAGCTTCTCGGCGAGCAGGGACACCTGGACCTTCTCCAGCGCGACGCTGACCAGCCTGCCGCCGCCGCGGGCCTGCAGGAAGAACGTGCGCTCCCCCGGCGGCCCGACAGTCCCGGCGACGAACCGCTCCGGCGGTTCGAAGGCGTGCACCTGGTGGGTCATACCCACGACCCTATCCGGCCCGCCATGGCATCGCGCACCCCACCGACCCGAATCGCCGCAGGGGCAACGCGCCCGGTGAATCGGGGGCCACACCCGGGCGTGGCGGCCCCGCGCGTGGCTTTCCCGGGCGTCGCCGGCCCGGGCGTCGCGGCCTTGGCCGGTGGTGTCGTCGCGGTCTGCCTCACCTGGCCGCACCCGCCCCGCCGCCCACGGCGGCGTCCGAGTCGGCCGCCCGCGTGGTCCGCCGACGCCGCTTGCGCGGCGGCGGAACCAGCGCGGCGAGGTCACCACCAGTGTCGTTGAGCCGGACCAGGAACGGTCGCAGCGGCGTGAAGCGGATCGCGGTCACCGACGCCGGGTCGGCCACGATCCGCTGGAAAGCATCCAGGTGTACGCCGAGCGCGTCCGCCACGATGGCCTTGATCACATCGCCGTGGCTGCACGCCAACCAGACCGCCTCGGGCCCGTGCTCCGTGCTCACCCGGGCGTCCCAGTCGCGGACGGCTGCCACCGCGCGGGCCGCCATCGCCGCCATCGCCTCCCCCTGCGGGAAGACCGCCGCGCTGGGGTGCTGCTGGACCACCGGCCAGAGAGGCTCCTTCGCGAGCTTCTTCAGCGGCTGCCCCTCCCAGTTGCCGTAGTCGCACTCGATCAGCCCCTCCTCGACCACCGGCGTAGCCTGCGGCAACGCCAGTTCCAGGGTCTGCCGGCAACGGATCAGCGGACTGGTGACGACCGCCGCGAGCGGCACCGCCCGCAGCCGTTCGCCCACCGCGGTGGCCTGGGCGCGCCCGGTGTGGTCCAGCTCGACGGGCTGCCGACCGGCCAGGCCGCCGTCGGCGTTCGCCGTGGTACGGCCGTGTCGCAGAAGCAGAAGGGTCGCCACACCGATCACCCTAGAACCTTCCCCGTACCCCCGACCGTCACCGGCTCTCCGACCACGCCGCTCGACCCGGCCGAAAGCTGCCCGAGACGCCGTGATCGGCACAAACTGGGCACCAAGGCACGTGCCGGGCGCAAGGCGGCATGGCACCGCCCACGATCAACACGAGGACGGCCATGCGGGGGCATCCCGCCGGCCGTTGACCCCCGCAACGGCGATGTCGTGTAGATCGCCTGCGGCCGGGGCGATGCATGACGGGCCGAGAGCCGGCACGGGTGGGCGATATGTGGGTTTCTCGGCGACGTGGGGTATGGCCGATCCGCTGGCGGTGGGCCGCTACGCCACCTGACGATCACGGGCGCGCCAGGGCTGCCGGTCCGTCCGCGGGTGGGCGAAACTCGCCCGTCGCCCGCCCGTTATGTACGGTCTGTCCGCCGGGAGAAGTCCACGTTGCGGGGGTGGCCTGGTCGGGGAATGGCCCCGGCCG
>NZ_JBNCKT010000213.1:0-4150 GCF_049841675.1 Micromonospora sp. DT4 | reverse complement strand
TATTTGTCGAGGACCTTCCATCGACGTGTCTCGGCGTGACGTTCCGCCCCCACCCAGTTACCCGACAGTCTCTGAGACCGGCGCCCGGCCGGCAGCACGGCAGGCGGCACCGACCCGACGCGGCAGCACGGCAGCACGGCAGGCGGCACCGACCCGACGCTCAGCCGGCCTGGCGGCGCAGGTGCGCGGCGAACGCCTTCAGGTCACCGAGCAGCTCCAGGATGGCGTTGCGGTAGGCGACCGACGCCCACAGGTGCAGCTCCTCGTCGTCCAGTCCGCCGAACGCGTGCGACAGCGCCTTGCGTCGACGCCGGTCGAGCACCTTGTGCGGGCGGGCAAGGAGGTCGCCCTCCCGCCGCAACGCCTGGAGGTAGGCGGCCACCGCCTCCTGGTAGTGCCGCCCGGCGACCCGTTCCAACAGGGTGAACTCGAAGACGTTCAACGCCGCCTCGGAGTCCCAGTAGGCGCTGTCGCGCACCGGCGCGCTCGCCACGTGCCGACCCATGGCGTGCCGGGCCTCGTAGAGCAGCAGCACGCCCCGGCCGGTGGTGCTCAACGGTCGGCGGGGCACCGGCAGCCGCAGCGTCCGCACCGGCGCGGCCGCGGTCAGGTCCACCGCGCCGGCGTACGTCGGCATGCGCTGCGTCGCCGACGCCGGCTCGGGCAGCAGGCAGGCCCGCTCCTGGTAGGGCACCGGGCCCCCGCCGGAGGGCAGGGCGCGGACCGTCGCGTCGTGCAGTTCGCTGAGCGGCCGGTCGTTTGGGACGCGGCCCGGTGGCAGTGTGAGCACGAGACCGTTGGCGCCGGGCACCGGCACGCCCAGCACGCAGGAGTTGCGCAGGAACGCCCAGGTCGCCGCCGCCTCGCGAATGCCGCTCGCCACGGCCTGCGCGTCGGCGCGCCAGTCCTGGGCGATCCGTAGCCGCTGCGCCAGGTCGGCGGTCGCCGCGCCGTCGTGCGGATACAGCTCCCGAACGGCCCGGGGCAGCGACCCGGGGCGCAGCGCCAGCGGGTCGCCGGTGGGCGGGGGCACGGCGTGCCTCGGGCAGTCGGCGTCGGAGTGCGGGTCGCCGTCGACCGCGTGGCAGTCGCCCAACCAGCTCGCGCCGGGAGGACCCGCCGGACGGGCGAACGCCAGGTGGGGCAGCCGGCCGGTACGCAGGACCGTCTCGTACTGCGGTCGGGCCCGCCCGGCACGCAGCACGTCCAGCGGCAGCACGGGTGCCAGCGTCACCACGGCCGCGAGGACGACGCAGTGCGGGCAGGTGTCGCGTACGCGGTAGCGACGGAGGTGGTCCAGACCGGGCTGCTCCCACTGGACGCCGATGACGCCACCGTCCTGCGCCATCAGGTAGAGGAACTCGGTGGCGACACGCTCGCGGGTGACCGAGGCCAGTTCGTCGAGGAACTGCCGTTCGGTGACCGCCCTCGGGTCGACCGCGCTCGCCCCGGTGGCCATGGGCACCCCCTCACCGGCCGAGCACATCGACGAATGCCAAGACCTCCTCCACCGTACCCGTCGACGACCTGGCCGAACGCCCCGTTCACGCGTACGGCGGTGTCACGAATGCGTCAGGCCGGGACCGGCCGCCGCTCACTCGTTGGGTCCGCGCCCCAGCAGCCGGATCTCCTCGTTGTCCAGCGCCGACTGAAGCTCCTGGAGCACCAGGTCGTCGATCTCCCGGTTGTCGCGCAGCCGGGTCAACTCCCGTCGCTTGTGGGCGAGGACGCCGAGACGCAGCCGCCGTTCCAGCCGGCGTTCCTCGGCGGTCCGGCCGCTGGTCTCGTTGAGGTCTTCCAGGTGCCGCTGGTATTCGGCCCGCAGCCGATGGACGGCCTCCTCCTCGGCGCCGACCTCGGCGGCGACCCGGGGCAGGGCCTCCAGGCCGGCCTGGGTGGCGCGTCGGCGGGCGTGTCGGGCCTCGTCGACGCGCTCGGGGTCGCCGGACAGTCCCGCCCAGCGCACCACCAGCGGCAGGGTGGTGCCCTGCACCAGCATGATCAGGACGATCACCAGCGCGGTGACGAAGATGATCAGGTCTCGCTCGACCACCGGCCGCCCGGCGACCGTCGTCATCGGGACGGCCAGCGCGGCGGCGAGTGAGACGGCACCCCGGAAACCGGACCAGCCCACGACCGTGCCGACCCGCCAACTCGACGTGCCGCCCACCTGCTCCATCATCCGACGACGCCGTAGCCTCGCCGACTGCCCCGTGAGGTAGACGAAGCCGAGCCGGGTGGCCACCACGACGAGCGTGACCGCGAGCACGATCAGCACGGCTCGCGGCGGCGAGGTGCTGACGATGCCGCGCACCGCCCGGGGGATCTGTGTGCCGAGCAGCACGAACAGCCCACCGTTGATCAGGAAGGTGGACAGGTCCCAGAACGCGTACGCCAGCACCCGGGACCGGGCACGGATCACCCGTGGACCGGCGTACGCGAGGACCAGACCGGCGACCACGACCGCCAGCACACCGCTGGCGTGCACCGCGCTGGCGAGCAGGAAGGCGCCGAACGGCGTCAGGACGCTCAGCGCGCCCTCGCGCAGCGGATCGTCGAGCCGCCTGCGGATCAACACCACGATGACGCCCACCAGCAGACCGGCGACCAGGCCGCCGAGGCTGGCGCCGACGAACTCCTCGCCGATGCCCAGCGCCCCCGGCTCCGCGCTCTGGGTGAGCAGGCCCACGGTCACCGCGAAGACCACCAGGGCGGTGCCGTCGTTGATCAGGCTCTCCGCGTGCAGGGTGGTGAGGAGCTTGCGGGGCAGCCGCTTGGCCAGGCCGGTGACCGCGGCGGCGTCGGTCGGCGCGAGGACCGCACCGAGCACCCAGGCAGCGGCGGGGTTCACGCCGAACGCCTGGGCGGTCATCGAGACCGTGATCATGGTGAGCACCACGAGAACCACGGCGAGCAGCCCGATCACCGGCAGGTTGGCCCGGATCTCCCGCAGGCTGATGGTGAGACTCTCCCGGTAGAGGATCGCCGGCAGGAAGATCAGCAGCACCAGGTCCGGTTCCAGGCTCACGTCGGACAGCGGCGGCGCGAGCCCGAGCAGCACCCCGAACCCGATGAGCAGCACCGGCGGCGCGACCCGGTAGCGGCCGCCGAGGGTGGTGCCGATCAGGACGGTGACGCCCAGCACCACGATCAGGACGAGCCCCTGCACGGCGTACCCCCTCGATCCCGGCCGACGGCGGAGGCCGGTGGTTCCATCTGACCGCACACCGGTGGCCGGTTCCACAGGAACGGGCAAGTCGCCGGCCGGCCGAGCTCGGCAGCGCTCAGGTCGCGTCGGCAGCGCTCAGGTCGCGTCGGCAGCGCGGACGCGCGCGGTGAGCAGGCGGGCGGTCCGGCGGTGCCCGGCGGCCTCCTCGTCATGACCCAGCGCGGCGGCGAGGTCGGCGAGGTGCCCGGCGACCGGGCCGGCGGTGAGCACCCCGCTGCCGGCGGCCAGTTCGGCGGCGGCCGGCCGGAGCGCGGCGGCGGCGCGCCCGCTGGTGGGAAGTTCGCCCACGGCGAGCGCCGCCCGGGCGACGAGGCACAGTCGCACCTCCCGCAGCAGGTCGTGCGGCCCGTCCGGAAGGGCCCGCAGTGCCGCCGTGGCGGCGCTGCCGTCACCGGAGTGGGCGAGCAGCAGCGGTCGTACCGACGGCTCGTGCGGACCCCAGTCCAGGCCCGCCCAGTCCTCGTCGCCGAGACCGCCGACGGGCCGCCCGTCGGCGGGGGACCAGCCAGTCACCCGCCGGGGCGTCACGGAGTCGCCGACGGCGTCGGCCCGGCGCAGGTTGAGCAGGGCGAGCGGCAGCAGCCCCACCTGTACCTGATGGCGCAGCCACCCGGCCTGCCCGAAAAGCTGATCGACGGGAGCCCGGACGCGTTCTTCGGCCATTTCCTCGACGTCTTCAGCACCGGACGGTCACCTGCGGTCACTTCATGGCGGAGGAGGCACCGGCCGTGGTGGTCCGGGCGCTGCCTGGCGCGGACAAGTTGGATATCTGACATTCACCGCAACGAGTGACCTACCGTCGGCCCGACTGCCGCACGCAGCCCGGCCGAGCACCCCCAAACGACTCTGACGCGAAGATTCCCTTCGCGTCAGAGGCGGTTGGTTCGCTTCACGACGCGTTCTCCAGGGTGACGCGGTATC
>NZ_JBNCKT010000212.1:0-4153 GCF_049841675.1 Micromonospora sp. DT4 | reverse complement strand
CATGCGAGCGGGCGTGCATGGTGATCCGGTCGGCACTTCACGGGTCGGCGTGTTGTTGGATTCGTCTTCGACCGTCCGTATCGGCATGCACACCGGTCAGCCGTACGCGTCGACCTCCACCGACCACAGCGGTAGCCAGCAGCACGCGCCTGGCTTGTCGTCTGCCACGGGCCAGCACACCGGCGCTAGGGCGCAGGTTCAATGGTCTCTCGACGGGCGCAAACTACTAAAAGGCGACGGCGAAGAGGTGCGCAAACTCGGAGATAACACCGCCTCAATACTTCGACTTCTTATCAACAAGCGCGGCACGGACAACGAATTCGTGACACACGCCGACATCGAGAGTGTGCACACGGGCCCCGTAACGCCCAGTTTGGCTATCGGCAACGTACGGGCTGCATTAAATAGAACGGAATTATTCCCGAAGGGTTCGTGGGCGATAGAATTCGGCGGGGATGGAACAGGTTGGCGTCTTGTTGGTTTGGAGAATGTGCAGGTTGCCTCTGTCAGGCAGGGTGTCGTCGCTCCTGCGCAGGCGCTATGGTCTCTTGACGGGCGTAAACTAAAACGCGGCAGCGAAGAGGTGCGCGTACTCGGAGACAAGGCCGCCTCATTACTTCGACTTCTTATCGACAAGCGCGGCGTGGCCGACGGATTCGTGACGCACGCCGAGGTCGAGAGTGTGTACAAGGGCCTCTCGCCGGCCAGTCAGGCTATCAGGTCGGTACGGGAGGCATTAGAAGGAACGGGAGTATTTCAGAAGGGCTCGTGGGAGATAGAATTCGACGAGCATGAAAGAGGTTGGCGTCTTGTTGGTTTGGAGAATGTGCAGGTTGAGTCTGGCGGGGCCGAGGCTTCTGTTAGTGCCGCTGCCGCTGCCGCTGCCGCTGCCGCTGCCGCTGCCGCTGCCGCTGCCGCTGCCGGGCAGGATGTCGCAGCTCCTGCGCAGGCGCAATGGTCTCTTGACGGGCGTGAACTAAAACGCGACGGCGAAAAGGTGCTCGAACTCAGAAACGGGGCCGCCTCACTACTTCGACTTCTTATCGACAAGCGCGGCACGGCCAACGAAATCGTGACGCACGCCGAGATCGAGAGGGTGTACGAGGGCCTCCCGCCCAGTATGGCTATCAGCGTCGTACGGTTGGAATTAGAGAATACGGAAGTGTTGCTGAAGGATTTGTGGAAGATAGAATCCGTCGGGCGTGGAATAGGTTGGCGTCTTGTTGGTTTGTGGAATGTACAGGTTGAGTCTGGCGGGGCCGAGGCTTCTGTTAGTGCCGCTGCCGCTGCCGCTGTCGGGCAGGATGTCGACGCTCCTGCGATAGGTGCCGGTTCGGTCATGTATCCACCGGACGGCCCTGATGCCCTCATGCAGACCTCCGGTATACCCCAACTCGGCCTTGACGACGGCGTCTGGGTCGCTGGCGCCAGCCAGTATCTCGTCCACGACGGCTCCGGGCCGGACATGCTGGCCCTGCCACTGTCGGGGCCGGCTCTGCCCGGCGACGTGCAGGGCAGTGTCCGGCCGCCGCTCCGTACCGAGTCGGCATCCAATCAGCCGTACGCGTCGACCTCCACCCAGCCGTACGTGTCGACCTCCACCCAGCACAGCGCCGGCGAACTGGCTTTTGATGCTGCCGCTGCCGCTGCCGCTGCCGCTGCCGCTGCCGCTGCCGCTGCTGGGCAGGGTGTCGTCGCTCCTGTGTGGGCGAACGCGCCACTAGACTTGCTGGGTGCGATGGATGTCGATGCTGTCGGGGATGACGGGCTCAGCAATGCGGTAGGGTCGGATGTTGGCCCGGCCGATGGCGGCTTGTGGGAAAATTGGTTGCCAGCGGCTGAGGGGGCACCGCCGGCGGTAGGTGTCGGGTCGGTGATTCAATTGCCGGACTGCTTTGATTATATGGCGCGGATCGGTGCGGCACCCAACGACGCTTACAACCTGTTCCACGCGGTGCTGGACAACGCCATCAGGCAGATGGTTGTCCTGCCATCCGAGGTTTACCCCACCGACACGCAGGAGCCACGGCCGCAGTTCTTTCAGCGCAAAATACCTGAGTTCCTCACCGATGAAATAGCCGATGACCTGGATAGCTACAAGTATTTCAGGGAACGCTGGGCTTCGGCAAAGCACCCGGAAAGCGATCCGAGGATCCGCGAACTCGCACTGCGCTGCAGGTCGTATGCCGAATTGTTACGGGAAGCCTCGCAGAGGGCAGATCTTTGGGACACGCCGCTCGGCCTCGACATGCCCTACGTCCTGGCCCGAATTCTCGACCTCGACATCCGCATCCTCGAAAACAGCGACAACGTCATCACGGATGTCACCCACGTCCCCAACCGAGGCCACCCCCAGCTCTATCTCTACCGCAACCACCACCAATACCTGCCCCTGACCCTGGTCCCCACACAGGTCAACCCCACAGTCACCACCGACACACCCCAGCACACACTGGCAGAGTCCTCATCAAGCGACTCGTACCCACACACATGGATCACCACCGACCACCACAACAGCCCCCTACCCGGCCTTGACGACGGCGTCTGGGCCTCTGGCGCCAGCCAGTATCTCGTCCACTACGGCTCCGGGTCGGACATGCTGGCCCTGCCACTGTCGGGGCCGGCTCTGCTCAGCGACGTGCAGGGCAGTGTCCAGCCGCCGCTCCGTACCGAGTCAGCATCCGATCAGCCGTACGCGTCGACCTCCACGCAGCACAGCGCCGGGCAACTGGCTTTTGATGCTGCTGCTGTCGGGCAGGATGTCATCGCTCCTGCGCAGGCGCAATGGTCTCTTGCCGGGCGTGAACTAAAACGCGGCGGCGAAAATGTACTCGAACTCGGAAAATACGTCGCCCCAATACTTCGCCTTCTTATCGACAAGCGCGGCACGGCCAACGAATTCGTGACGCACGCCGAGATCGAGAGTGCGTACAAGGGCCGCACGCTACCTGGTGTGGCTATCGAAAACTTACGGATCACATTAGGGAAAACGAAAGGATTGCCGAGAGATTCGTGGGTGATAGAGTCCGGCGGACTTGGAGAAGGTTGGCGTCTTGTTGGTTCGTGGAATGTGCAGGTCGAGTCTGGCGGGGCCGAGGCTTCTGTTAGTGCCGCCGCTGCCTCTGTCGGGCAGGATATCGTCGCTCCTGCGCACGCGCAATGGTCTCTTGCCGGGCGTGAACTAAAACGCGGCGGCGAAAATGTACTCGAACTCGGAAAAAACGCCGCCTCAATACTTCGCCTTCTTATCGACAAGCGCGACACGGCCAACGGAGTCGTGACGCACGCCGAGATCAAGAGTGCGTACGATGGCTCCTCGCCACCTCATGTGGCTATCGCAAACTTACGGATCACATTAGGGAAAACGAAAGGATTGCCGAGGGATTCGTGGGAGATAGAATACGACGGGCGCGAAAAAGGTTGGCGTCTTGTTGGTTTGCGGAATGTGCAGGTTGAGTCTGGCGGGGCCGAGGCTTCTGTTAGTGCCGCCGCTGCCTCTGTCGGGCAGGATGTCGTCGCTCCTGCGCACGCGCAATGGTCTCTTGCTGAGTGTGAACTAAAACGCGGCGGCGGAGAGGTGCGCAAACTCGGAAAAAACGCCGCCTCAATACTTCGCCTTCTTATCGACAAGCGCGGTACGGCCGACGAAATAGTGACGCACGCCGAGATCAAAAGTGCGCACGAGGGCTCCTCACGGCCCAGTGTGGCTATCGCAAGCTTGCGGGATGCATTAGAGAGAACGGGAGTATCTCCGAAGGGTTCGTGGGAGATAAAACCCGTCGGGCATGGAGAGGGTTGGCGTCTTGTTGGTTTGTGGAATGTGCAGGTTGAGTCTGGCAGGGCCGAGGCTTCTGTTAGTTCCGCTGCCGCTGTCGGGCAGAATGTCGACGCTCCTGCGATAGGTGCCGGTTCGGTCATGTATCCACCGGACGGCCCTGATGCCCTCATGCAGACCACCGATATACCCCAACCCAGCCTTGACGACGGCGTCTGGGGCTCTGGCGCCAGCCAGTATCTCGTCCACGACGACTTCGAGCCGGACTTGCTGGCCCCGCCACTGTCGGGGCCGGCTCTGTCCGGCGACGTGCAGGGCAGTGTCCCGCCGCCGCTCCGCACCGAGTCAGCATCCGATCAGCCATACGCGTCGACCTCC
>NZ_JBNCKT010000211.1:0-4232 GCF_049841675.1 Micromonospora sp. DT4 | reverse complement strand
TGCGCCTGCTACCTCTACCTCGACGACCAGCCAGCCTAATCAACACCCCTCCACGAATTAACGCGGAGCAGCACTAGGGCCGGACTCAACCAGCAGACCGTGGTACGGGAGGCCGCCCGGCTCGCCGACGAGGTCGGCTACCAGCAGCTCACCCTCGCCGCGCTCGCCGGCCGGCTCGGTGTCGCGCTGCCCAGCCTCTACAAGCACATCCGGGGGGCGGACGCGCTGAGCCAGAAGCTCTCCGCGCTCGCCACCGCCGAGCTGGCCACCGAGCTGACCACGGCCGCCGCCGGCCGGGCCGGTGGGGACGCCCTGCGGGCGATGGCGGACGCCTACCGGTCGTACGCCCACCGGCACCCCGGGCGCTACCCGACCACCCAGCGAGTGCCCGACCCGTCCGACCCGGAGCACGTCGAGGCGGGCGAACGCGCGGTCGCTGCCATCTTCGCGGTGCTCCGCGGCTACGGGCTCACCGGCGACGACGCGGTGGACGCGACCCGGGTGGTGCGCAGCGCCCTGCACGGCTTCGTCGCCCTGGAGGCCGCCGGCGGCTTCGGGCTGCCGCGCGAGGTCGACCGCTCGTACCACCAGTTGGTCGCCGGCCTGGACGTGGCATTCCGCTCCTGGCCGGCTCGCCGAGCCTGACCCGACCCGATCGGCCCGGGTCGGCCTCGCCCGATCCGGCGTTTGGTCGTACCCTTCGGCGGGTGACTGACGGGGTGCAGCAGCCAACACCGCGGCGGCTCTGGCCGCTGTGGACCGTACTCGTCGTTGTCGTCGTGGTTCTGGGCTGTGGCCTTCCGGCGCTGCTGGTGGTCGGTGCCGTCCGCGAGGCCGGCGGGCGGGCCACGGTCAGCCGGGCCGGCGCCACCGCAGCCGACGACCCGGCCACCGCCGTCGCCCGGGGGCTGTCCGACCGGATGACCGCGCAGCTCCGGCAGCAGTCCGCGGCGTTGCTCGGCGGCGACCGTACCGCGTTCCTGGCCATCGCCGACCCGGCCGCGCATGCTGACCTACGTCGTCGCTTCGCTGCGCTGCGGGCTCTCAAGGTGACCGTCTGGCGGGCCGAGCCGAGCGGCCTGCCCGTGCCGGTCGTCGGCCGCCCGGGGGAGTGGCGGCTGCTGGTGCGCTTCCAGTACTGCTTCGTCGCGGCCGACTGCCGACCGAGCCCGGTGCTGATCGGCACCCGCTGGCGGGAGAACGGCGAGAGGCCCCGGCTGGTCGCCGTGGAGGAGTCCAAGTCCGCCGAGACCGGCACCCGGCCGTGGGAGATCAGCGACCTGGTCGTGAAGGTCGGCGCACGCACCATCGTCGCCACCACACCGGCGCTGCGCGGCAAGCTGCCCGCCCTACTGGCCCAGGCGGAGGCGGCGGCCAAGGTCGCCGACACGTACGCGGTGACCGGCTCCCCGCCGGACCGCTACCGGATCTTCTACGCCGGCCGTACGGAGTGGCAGCGCTGGTACGGCGGTGGACGCCCACAGTGGACGGGCGGCTACGCGGTCACCGTCGGCGGTGGCCACCACGAGGTGGTGCTCAACGCCGACGGGCTGGCCAGCAGCGGCACCGACGACCTGCTCCGGCACGAGTTGACCCACGCCGCCTCGCTACCCGAGCGCGGATATCCGGGCAAGACGACCTGGTGGTTGGTCGAAGGGCTGGCCGAGTTCGCCGGCTCGGGCGGTCAGCCGGTCGACCGGTACGAAGGGCTCGCGGAGGTGCGCAAACTGGTCGGGAGCGGTTGGGACGGCCGGTTGGAGGGCGTCACCCCCGCCGACGACGCACCCGCCGAGCGGGTCGGCGGCAGCTACGGCATCGGCTACCTGGCCGTCCGCCACCTCGTCGACCGGTTCGGGCCGGAGCGGCTGCTGACGTTCTTCAAGGCCGTGGTGCACGACCGCACGTCGCTCGACGCCGCCGCCGACGAGGCGTTCGGTGAGGAGTGGTCGACGTTGCACGACGAGTGCGTGGCGTACATCCGCGCCACCGCCGCCTGACGGGTTAGCGCTTCGTCTGGGCACGGCGCGGTGATCAGGTCCGGCATGCCGCCGCTCGGATGGTTTGAGCGCGGTCAGGCAGTTGGTTTTCCGGATGGTGGGCGGTGGACATGCGGACTGTTTGACAGCCGCCGCAGAGGTGCCACCCGAGGTGGGCGTCTCACCCCACCCTCGGTCGTTGGGCAACCGTTTGCGAGTTGGGCGTACGCCCCGGGTACCGCCTGTGGGTACCCGGGGCGTACAGCGCTTGGTTACAGCAGGGAGGGGATTCCCCAGGCGACGCTGCCGGGGGCGGCGGTGCCGGGGTAGAGGGTGAGGGTTCCTGCGCTTCGGCGGCGGACGAGGAGGTCGACCTTGCCGTCGTTGGTTACGTCGCCGAGGCTGCTCATGTCGAAGTCTCGGCAGGTGCCGCAGACGAGGACGCGGGGGCCCAGGCGGGTTGGCCGCTGGTGTTGGTGTTGGGGTAGATGTACATGTCCCCGGTGGTGGATTGGCGCATGAAGAGGTCGATTTTGCCGTCGTTGTTGACGTCTTCGACGGACGCTTGGTCGTAGCCGTCGCAGGAGCCGCAGAGTAGGGCCCGGTTGCCCCAGGTGACGGATCCGCCGGTGCCGGTGCCGGTGCCGGGGTAGTAGTACATGTTTCCGGTGCTGTTCTCCCGTACGAACAGGTCTCGTTTGCCATCGCGATCGATGTCGTCGAGGTCGGCCATGCCGAAGCCGGTGCATCCGCCGCAGACCAGCATGCGAGTTCCCCAGATTGGGTCGCCGTGGGCGACGGTGTTGGGGTAGACGTACATGTCGCCGGTGGAGACCTGGCGCATGAAGAGGTCGAGGGTGCCGTCGTTGTTGGCGTCGGCGGGGTTGAACAGGTCGTAGCCGCCGCATCCGGCGCACACCACGACACCCGCGTCGAACGTCAGGACGCCGTCCAGGTTGGTGCCTCGGCGCAGGAGTACGTTGCCGTTGCTCTGTTTGATCAGCATGTCGACGCGGCCGTCACCGGTGACGTCACGCAGGTTGGGCGCGAGCACCTGTTGTGCGTAGTTGCCGGGTGCGGTGGCCTCGGCAGGGTTGAGGCTGCGGTCCCAGTGCTGCACGTTGCT
Organism: Micromonospora sp. DT4; assembly: GCF_049841675.1. Lineage (NCBI taxonomy): Bacteria > Bacillati > Actinomycetota > Actinomycetes > Micromonosporales > Micromonosporaceae > Micromonospora > Micromonospora sp. DT4. Next base: position 1,130 of record NZ_JBNCKT010000211.1, on the reverse strand, counting down.
GATCTGACCGGCGTAGTACGAGCTTGGGGCGCCGTTGTAGCGGTAGTGGCCGACCACGAAGCGCCCGGTGCTCGGCCACGACACTGCCGCGGCGTGCTGTGCGGTGCCGGCGAGGTTGTTGTTGACGTACAGGGCCATCGTGCTGGTGGTGTGGTTGTAGGTGGCTACCAGGTGTGTCCACACGCCGAGTTGTGCGGTCGGGGCGCTGATGGCCTGGTCGTAGGACCAGCCGTCGTTGTCGGAGCGTGCCATTCCGAATCGCCATGTGTTGTCGCTCTGTTCCTGCCAGAGGATGAAGCGGGCGGAGCGTGCTCCCTCTTCGGAGAGGATGATCTTTCCGGCTGTGGTGGGCTTTGCCCAGACGGCGACGCTGAATGATTTGGTGGTGTCGACGAGCACGGGACTGGCGGCGCTGACGAGGCTGCCGGTGCCGCTGGTGTCGACGCTCGTGCCGGTGGAGTCGGTATTGAGCCGCAGGTCGGGGCTGAAGAGGTCACCTTCGTGCCATTTCGCGTTGCCGGTGCCGGTGAGGGTGCTGCCGCCGGAGGTGTCGGCCGCGGTGGCCGCCGTGGCACCCGCCTCTCCGTCGGTGAGCGGCCAGGTGTGCTTGGTGGTCACCAAGCCTTGGGCTTGCTGACTGACGATGCTGGGCGTGGCGTCGAGGCCGGTCACCAGGTATGCGGTGGTCAATCCGTTGGCGCCGACGGTCCACAGGTCCGCGGTGCCGTCGGAGTTGACGTCTGCCGCCCGCAGGCTCAGCGCCGCTCCCCGGTTCCAGTTGCTGGAGAGCGTGTACGGGGTGTAGGTGAGCTGGTTGGTGTCCTGGTTATAGGCCAGGTTTGTCCACAGGTGCAGGGCTCCGGTGCTGCTGTTCCACAGGAACATCGCGGTGCCGCCGGTGAGTTGGGTGGTGGTGATGGTCCAGTTGTTCCAGTCCACGCCGCCGGTTGGGGTCAGGGTCGGCGTGCGCGCGGCGTCGAAGTACATGCCGGGCGCGAAGTAGCTGGGGTAGTAGGCAGGGCTGTTGCGTAGTCGGTTGAGATGCTGTTGAGGTGGGGTTTTGCTGGGATCCAGCGAGGTCTGGGGGTCCATGTAGGACGGGTGCGGTCCGTCGGTGATCATGTATTTGC
>NZ_JBNCKT010000210.1:0-4273 GCF_049841675.1 Micromonospora sp. DT4 | reverse complement strand
ATGCTCCGCGACAAAACGCCCTACCAGGCACGTCCCGCCGCCATCGCGGCTTGACAAAAACATAGGGACACCCCCCCCGGACGCGACGGCGGGGGTCAGTTGCGTCCTTTGCTCTGCTTCAACGGGCGCAACACTCGCGGCCCCCAGGTGTTGCCTGGAGTGAAGCAGAGCAAAGGACGCGTGAGAGATGGCCCGGGTGGGACCGCGACCCCGTCGCGGCTTGCCTACGCGGGGCGGCGGGCGACGGGCAGCGGGCAGCGGGCAGCGGGCGGGTCTACAGGAGCGCCGGTTCGATGTAGGCGTTGGACCGTTCCCGTTGGCGGGCCTGCACTACCCGGGGATTGTCGCCGCCGAAGAGCTGCACCAGCTGACCGAACGCCTCATCGTAGAGCGCCCGGCCGGCGTCCGCCTCGCTCTCGGTGGCCTGACGGCTCAACGCGAGGTTGACCGACGCGGAGAGCGTGTCCGGATGCTCGGCGCCCAGCGCACGGGTCAGCTCCACGTACGCCGTGGTGTCCAGCAGCAACGCGTTGTCGCCGTCGCCGAGGGCGAACAGGTCGTTGGCCAGGTTGAGGGTGGCCAGCAGGGTGTGCGGGTGCCGTTCACCGAGGTGGGCCAGCAACTGGTCGCGGACCCGCTGGGACAGCTCCCGGGCCTGGGTGTGGTCGCCCTGCTTGCGGAGCAGCACACCGAGGTTGTTGAGGCAGGCCAGGGTGATGGCATGCGACTCGCCGAGCACCTCGTTGTAGCCGTCGCGCAGGCGGCGCACCACCCGCAGGGCGGTCTGGTTGTCGCCCACCGCCGACCAGGTGGTGGCGAGGGCCATCTCGGCGGAGAGGGTGTCGGCGTGCTCGGCGCCGAGCGTGCGCTGGTAACGGACCACCGTCCGCTCGATCAGCCGGTGCGCGTCGGCGAAACGGCCGAGCTGACGCAGCGTGAGCGCCAGTTCCTTCGCCGTCCGCAGGGTCTCCGGATGGTCCGGGCCGTTCACCCTCTGCTGGCTGGTGTACGTACGTTGCAGGACGCTGTGCGACCGCCACAGCTCGCCGGTGTCGCGCAGTCCGCGCCCGTAGTTGCTGGCCGACGCCAGGGTGGACGGGTCCTCCTCACCGAAGCGGTCCCGCCGCCGCTCGTGGATGTGCTGGTCCAGCGCGGCCGCGCCGCGGAAGTCACCGACCAGGCGCAGCGACACGGCGAGGTTGTTCTCCGCGGTCAGCGTCCGGCCGCTGTCGTCGCCGAAGCTGCGTACGCTCAGCTCCAGCGTGCGCCGGTCCTGTGCCTCGGCGTCGTGGTAGAGGCCCTGGGCGCGCAGGTCCGCGCCGAGGCTGCGGGCCGTCATCAGGGTGTAGAGGTGCTCCTCGCCGAAGATCCGCCGCTGCCGGTCGTAGACGTCCCGGTCGATCTCGTACGCCCGGTCGAAATGGCTCTGCGCGCGCAGCACGTTCGCCAGATGGAAGCGCATCCGCAGGCGGGTGGGATCGTCGTCGTCGGTGTCGCGCCACCCGGTCAGCGCCTCCTCGGCCAGGGCGCGGCTGGTGTCGTAGTCGCCCCGTCGGTAGAGGTAGCGCACGATGTCCACGACGAGCTGCCGTGCCTCGTCCAGGCTGGACAGGTGCAGGCCGCTGGGGCGTACGTGCGGCCACAGCTCGGCGTACTCGGGCCAGTTGATCGGCTTGTCGGGATCGCGGGGGTTGGCGGCGGCGAGCAGCAGTTGGGCTTCCCGACGGGCCTCGTCGGGATCGCCGAGCTGGTCCTGGATGACCAACTGGACCAACCGGTGGATCCGCACCGTGTTGTTCTCCGCGTCGACCTGGGCCAGGCCGTAGCGGCCCAGCTCGGCGGTGACCAGGCCCTGCAGGATCGGGTCGGTGAGCGTCGGGTCGATCGGCGCCATGAAGCTGGCGAAGCGGTCGCCGGTGAGCATGGCGACGGGGATCGGCTCCGGCGCGTAGAACGAGCACAGCTCCAACAGCCGGGCCGCCGCCGGCTTCTCCTCGCGAAGCTGGCCGAGGGTGAACAGCCAGGTGGCGGCGAGCGCCTTGGAGTAGCCGGCGGACTGCCGGCCGTCGAGGATACGTAGCAGGCCCGGGGTGTCCAGCGAGTTCAGGTACTTCTCGACCTGCATGGCGCTGGCCCGCAGGTACGCCGCGCCCTGCTCTACCGCGAGCGGCAGGTCGCCGAGCTTCTCGGCCACCTGGGTGGCCTCGATCTCGCTGAGACCGCGAACCCGGTCGCGCAGCAGTTGGACGCTCTCGGCGCGATCGAAGACGGTCAGCTCGGTCGCGGTGGCGTACTCGCTCCAGCTCTGGTCCCGGGTCGTGAGCAGGACATGGCCGGGCCCCTGCGGCAGCAGCGCCCGCGTGGCGTGGGTGGGCTTGTCGGCGTTGTCCAGGATGATCAACCAGCGCTGGTCGGGCCCCGTGCGGCGCAGGGTGTCGAGCACCCGGCGGGCCGCCTCGGCGCCACCGCCCGTGCCCAGCCCCATCGCCTGGCCGAGGTCGCCGAGACCACCGCGGATGCGGTCGTCGCTGTCGGCCGGGATCCACCAGACCACGTCGTAGTCGCGGCCGAAGCGCAGCGCGTACTCGGCGGCGAGCTGGGTCTTGCCGACACCGCCGAGGCCGTGCACGACCTGGATGGCCGAGTCCGGTGAGGTGGTGAGCCGGTCGCGCAGCGCCTCGAGTTGAGCGGCGCGGCCGACGAACGGGGTGCCGTGCTGGCGGACGTTGGAGATCGCCGGGAACGGGCCGGGGAAACGGCCGACCGCGCGACCGTCGGCCGTGACCGTCGTCGCTCCGGCGGCCTCCAACAGCCGAGTCCGCGCGGTCGACGGGTCGACGTCGGTGAGGTCCACCGGGCTGTGGTCGCTGTACGGGACGGTCAGCCGCGACTCGTCGACGCGCAGCGGCACCAGCACTCCTCCACCGCCGAGTTGGTCCCGGCCGGTGGCGCTCTTCCACACCTCGCCGGCGAGGGGCGTGCTCGCGTAGTGCCGGGTGAGCACCGCCAGCACCCGGCTGGCGCCGCTGACGGCTCGATCGAACTCGGCCCGCCCACCGGCGGCCACCGGCACATCAAGCGCGCGGCGATCCACCCGCAGCCCGGCGTCCTCCAACTGGTCGGTGATCCACTCGGCCCAGAGCCGATCGGCGGAGGCATAGCTGAGCAGCACGGCCTGCTCGGCGGTGAGCCGGCTGCGCTCGAACTCGGTCAGCGAGCGGCGTCGGTCCGCCTCGCCGATCGGGTGCAGCTGGGTGACCCGCCCATCGGTGATCACCGAGGCGAGTTGCTCGTACGCGGCCAGCAGAGTGCCGATCTGCTCGGGCCGGTCACCGAACGCGGCGAGGATCTCCTCGTAGGCGTAGAACGTGCGGTAGGGGACCTCGATGGTGTTCCAGTAGCGGGCAGCCGCCGCGTCCGAGAGGTGATCGAGGAACGGGGCGAACTCGGCGCGGACCAGATCCCGACCGGTCTCCAGCTTGCGCAGCTCGGCGTCCTCCACGCGCATCGGCACCGGCAGCAGCAGCGGCGGGTCGTCCGGGCGCTGGCTGCGGATCGAGCGGGCCACCGCCGCCGCGCCCCGGATGCTCTGGGTGGACATGGTGAAGCAGTTGACCACCAGGTCGGGCAGTTGCACGGTGCAGATGCCGGCCACGTCGCTGAGGCCGGTACGGCTGTCGATCAGCACCACGTCGTACTCGGCGCGCATCTGCGTCCGGACGGCGTCGATGAAGGACGCGCCGCCGTGCCGCTCGTAGAAGTTGGCCCATTCGAAGGTGCTCACCAACCGGGAGTACGCCGAGTCCTGCTGCCCGGCGGCCACGAAGTCGATCACGCCGCCGTGGCTGAAGTCCCAGTTCAGCGAGACCGCACGGCGTTGGATCTTGGCGTGGCCGGTGAGGAGTTCCTGGGAGTCCTCGTCACAGTTGCGCTGCATCGTGGCGATCGAATAATCCCAGATCATCTCGATGACGCCCGGGGTGGCGCGCAGCTCCTTGTCGCGCAGGAACGGGTGGAAGTAGCGGTGCAGACCCGGAGACTCCAGATCCCAGTCGACGACCAGCACCTGGAGGCCCTGGCTGGCCAGGATCCAGGCCACGTTGGCCAGCGCCATCGTGCGCCCGGTACCACCCTTGTACGAGTAGAAGGTCACGATCTGGCCACGTGCCGTCTCGTTCAGCGCCATGACGTGTCTCCCCTAGTAGAGCGTCGTGTCTAACGTTCTGGGTATAGGTGGCGGAGTCGGGTACGGGCGTCGTTGGTGGTGAAGTGC
>NZ_JBNCKT010000209.1:0-4305 GCF_049841675.1 Micromonospora sp. DT4 | reverse complement strand
GACCGCAACCACCAACCAGCACCGAATCTTCGCGCACCATGGTGCGCCTCGATGACGGCGCCGTGTTGCTGACCTGCTCTTTTCTCAAAGTTTCTGCTCCGACTGGCAGGTTTTCTCAGTCAAGGTGCTCCGGCTGCCTGTGAGTCGATGGCCGTCAGGCGGTTTCTCACAGGGCTGACGCTCGTTTGTCAGCTTCGTGAGATCTTCTTCGGATTCCGCCGCCGCTGTTGGCGTCATCGACGTGGCCGACTTCATGGTCGAGTTCGTCGGCGAGGGCGGTGAGCTGCGCTGTGAGTCGCTGACGGGCTGCGCTGCGGTGCGGTTCGAGGACGTCGCGCCGGCGCGGTCGTTCGCGATGTTCAAGGGTCAGCGGAACTTCCCGGGCCGGTGGTGGTCGTCGACGACGGCCGCGCATGTGGGTTACGAGTCGTGGCTGGAGCGGGATCATGTGATGCTGCTGGACTTCGATCCGGCGGTGGTGGGGATCGCCTCGCAGCCGTTCTGGCTGTCCTGGCCGGCGGGAGATGGGGTGCGCCGGCATCTGCCGGACTACTTCGCCCGGGTCGAGGACGGCACCGGGCTGGTGATCGATGTGCGCCCAGACGAGCGGATCAAGGCCCGTGACGCGCAGGCGTTCGCGGTGACGGCTGCGGCCTGCTCAGCGGTGGGGTGGCGGTTCCGTCGGGTCGGTGTCGTGGAGTCGGTGTTCGCGGCGAACGTGCGCTGGTTGTCGCGGTATCGGCATCCGCGCTGCGGGCGGCGCGAGGACGTCGTGGCCCGCTTGGTGGAGGTGTTCGACCAGCCCGCACCGTTGTTCGGAGGCGCTGAGCGGGCCGGGGATCGGCTGCTGGTGCTGCCGGTGCTGTTCCACCTGCTCTGGCGGCAGGTCCTCGCGGCGGATCTGACCGGTGCGCTGTTGGGCCCGGCGACGGTGGTGCGCGTGTCGAGGCCGCCGTGGTGAGCGGGCGGCTTCCGCGACTGCGTCCGGGTGACCGGGTGCGGGCCGCCGGGATCGTGCGGACGGTGGTGGGTTGGTCCGGGACGCTGGTGTTGCTGACCGACGAGGCCGGCTTGACCGAGGGCGTCCGGTTGGTGCACCTGTTGTCGGAGGCGGACTTCGCGGTGCTCGGGCAGCGCAGCGTCGCCGCGCCGATGAGCGCGGCGACGCTGGACCGTCTGCCGGACAACGTCGCCGAGCAGGCGTTGTGGTGGGAGCGGCAGGTGTTGGAGGTCATCCACGGCTTGGCGCCGAACGCTCCTGCCGGGTCGGTGGCCCGGCCTGGGTTCGACCCGGCGGTCACGACGGTGACCAGCCGGGAGAAGACCAAGGCCGCGGAGTTGCGGGCGGCCGGACACGCGGTGACGTGGGCGACGGTGAAGCGCCAGCGGCAGCGTTACGAGTCCGGCGGGGTCGCGGCGCTGGTGGATCATCGGCTGTTGCGGCAGCCGTCGCGGTTCGGCCGGATCGACGAGCGGGTCGTGGAAGCGGTGCGGGCGGCGGTCGCCGAGGCCACCGACGACTCGACCCGCACCCGCGGTTATGTGTTGTGGCGGGCCCGGCAGATCCTCGACGAGCGTCACCACGGCCTGGTGGCGATGCCATCGCAGGCGACGTCGTATCGGCTGCTGGACAAGCTGACCGTCGGCCTGCACACGGCGGGCTCGGCCCGCACCCGCCGCTCGGTGGCGGCGGCCCCGCCGGCGCCGTTCTCCCGGCCTCGGGTGTTCGCCCCGGGTGAGCTGATGGAGATGGACTCCACACCGCTGGACGTGCTGGTGCTGCTGGATGACGGCACGCCGGGGCGGGTGGAGCTGACCGGGGTGATCGACGTGGGGACCAAGACGGTGCCCGCGCGGCGGTGCTGCGCCCGACCACGAAGTCGGTCGACGCCAGCATCCTGCTGGCCCGGACCCTGACACCGGAGCCGATGAGGCCGGGCTGGACGCAGGCGTTGGCGATGTCCCGTTCGGTGTTGCCGCACCGGCGGCTGGCCGGTATCGACGAGCGGCTCGAACACGCCGCGGCCCGGCCGGTCATCGTCCCGGAGACGATCGTGGTCGATCAGGGCAGCGTGTTCCTGTCGCGCAACTTCCGCTCGTCCTGCGCGTTCCTGGGGATCAACTTCCAGCCCACCCATCCCGGCTCGCCGGAGGAGAAACCGCACGTCGAGAAGCTGATGTCGGCGGTCGGGACGCTGTTCGCGCAGTTCGTGTCCGGCTACGCCGGTTCCAACACCGAACGCCGGGGCCGTGGCCTGGAGGCCAAGGCGCTGTGGTCGATGCTGGAACTGCAGGAGCTGCTGGACGAGTGGATCGTGGCGTGCTGGCAGAACCGCCCCCACGACGGCCTGCGTGACCCGGCGACGCCGGGACGCATGTTCACGCCGAACGAGAAGTACGCCGCGTTGGTCGAGTCGACCGGCTACCTGCCGGTTCCGTTGTCCGGCGAGGACTACATCGCGCTGCTGCCGACCTGCTGGAAGGCGATCAACGCCTACGGCATCAAGCACCGGCGCCGCACCTACGACGCCGAACAGCTCAACCCGCTGCGCAGGCAGCCGTCGGGAAACAAGACCCACAAGAACCTGTGGCAGGTCCACCACGACCCCTACGACGTGTCCCGGATCTGGGTGCGCGACCCGGGCACCGGCGGCTGGATCACCGCGTTCTGGACACACCTGCGCCGCGACGGGCTGCCGTTCGGGGAACTGGCCTGGGACCACGTCCGCGCGAAGCTGCCCGACGCCACGGAAGCCGAGATCGCCGAGGCGGTGCAGGCGCTACTGCGACGCGCCAACCGCGGCCCCGACCCGACGCCGTCGGCGTCGGCGTCCAAACGAGACCTGCGGGTCCGCGCCCGCACCCACTCCACCGCCCAACCGGCGTGGCCACGCCCCGAACCGCCGGCCCCACCGGAGGCCGAAACTAGCCCGACCCGCATCGGCGCACCCGACGGCGACGACGCATCCGCCGAGGTCGTCCCGCTGGGCGTGTTCGACCCCTACCTGGAGGCAACCAAACGATGGTGACCGCGGCCCACACCCCCGCCGCCCAGCCAACCGACACCGACGCGGAACACCTGCAGCTGACCACGCTGCGGGGATGGCGACGGTTCGTGCAGACCACCCCGCAGGTTCCCGACCTGCTCGACGACGCCCGACTGGCCACGCTCACCTCCGACCAGCGCTTCGCCTACGACGAGGCCCGGCTCAGCCACCACGCCCAGCTGGTGGTGATCGCCACCGCAACCATCCGCCGGGTGACCCTCGAAGGCCGCCGGTTGACCTACCTCAACCGGCGCGCAGAGACCGGACGCTGCGGGCTGATCGTCTCCGGCCCCGCCCGCACCGGCAAGACCACCGCGATCATCCAGATGGCCAAGACCCTCGAGGTCATCCACCGCCAGCGCCACCCCCACAACGGCGGGGACATCCCGGTCGTCTACATCACCGCCCCACCCGCCGCGACCGGCCGGATGATCGCCGTCGAGTTCGCCCGGTTCCTCGGCATCCCACTGCTGCGCAGATCCAACATCACCGAGGTCATGGAAGCCGTCTGCGGCGTCTGCATCGACGCCCGCACCAGCCTCATCGTCGTCGACGAGATCCACAACATCAGCCTGACCACCCGCAACGGCGCCGAAGTATCGGACACCCTCAAGTACTTCGCCGAGCGCATCCCCGCGACTTTCGCCTACGCGGGCATCAACGTCGAACGCAACGGCCTACTCTCGGGCACCCGAGGCGAGCAGATCGCCGGCCGCTTCGGCATGGTCCCCACCGGCCCGTTTCCCCCCGGACCCGACTGGACAGCCCTGGTCGGCGCCCTCGAGGCCAGCCTGCGCCTGCACCACCACACCCCCGGCACCCTGGCCGAACTCGACCGTTACCTACACCAACGCACCGCCGGCATGATCGGCAGCCTCCTCCGGCTGATCCGCAGCGCCGCCGTCCAAGCCGTCATCGACACCACCGAAGCCATCACCCGCGCAAGCCTCGACGCCATCGGGGTCGACATCGCCGCCGAGACCAGCCGCCGGAAGAGACGATGACCAGTCCCGACACCAGCAGCGACGTGCTCACCGACCGGCCCCAACCACTGCCGGTCATACCCCGCCCACGCCGCGACGAGACCGGGACTGTCAACTTAACGGTGTAACTGGATTTTGATGGGTTACTTGCGGCCTGCGGACAGGCGGCCTTCGAAGGTGATCTCGAAGGCGTTCAGTGCGGCTTTCCAGCGGGTGATCCAGCGGCGTTGACCGGTGCCGGTCGGGTCCAGGGCCATCACGGCGAGGTACACGCA
>NZ_JBNCKT010000208.1:0-4458 GCF_049841675.1 Micromonospora sp. DT4 | reverse complement strand
GCCAAACAAGCCCACTACGCCCGCCGCCTCACCCTCGAACTCCAGCCATGATCACGAAGTACGGCTGCCGTACTAGCTCCTGTTCCTGCCCCGATATCCATCGGAGGGTCCGCCCGTGCCGCAGCTCGCCTTCGCCAATAGCTTCTGGCAGAGCTTTGACGTCCTGGAGAAGCCGATCAAGGCCGGCGTACGTAAAGCGATGGAGAAGTTCCAGCAACTCACCATCGCCGAGCTGCACTCCGACAAGGGACTGCACCTGGAGTCGGTGCACAACGCCCGGGACCCGCGCATGCGGACCATCCGGATCAACGACTTCTGGCGCGGCGTCGTGCTCGCCCCCGATGACGGTAGCGACACGTTCCTTCTGCTCAACGTCGTGCCGCATGACGGCGCGTACACCTGGGCGGCGAAGCGCCTCTACACCGTCAACACGGCGACCCGGGCGTTGGAGGTCCGCAACACGGTAGCCATCGAACAGCTCACCCCGGCGCTGGAGAAGGTGGCAGCGCAGGCGCCGACGTTGCTGTTCGCGAAGCACTCGGACTCGGCGCTGCGGAACCTCGGCATCGACGACCAGGTGCTGCGGGCTGTCCGCACGATCATCGACAAGCCGCAGTTGGAGGCGTTCGGGACGCTGCTGCCCGAGGACCAGTTCGAGGTGCTGCAGTACCTCGCCGAGGGGTTCACCCCGGATGACGTCTACCGCGACCTCGTCGCCGAACGTCGCCCGGCCGACGCCCCGGACGAGCCCAGCGAGAGCCTGGCGATGGCGATCGTCAACACCGCCAACCGGATCACGCTGGTGACCCGGCCCGACGAGCTGGCCGAGATCCTCGACAAGCCGTTCGCCGCGTGGCGGGTGTTCCTGCACCCGTCGCAGCGGCGCGTCGCGTACCGGGTGTCGTACAAGGGGTCGGCGCAGGTGACGGGCGGCCCCGGCACCGGCAAAACGGTGGTCGCCCTGCACCGGGTCAAGCACCTGCTCTCCCGTACTTCGGGCGGCCGGGTGTTGCTCACCACGTACACGAATGCCCTGGCCGCGACGCTGCGGACGAACCTGGCGCTGCTCCTCGGCGATGAGGAGCAACTGGCGCGGGTCGAGGTGACCACCGTGAACGCTTTCGCCAACCGTGCGTTGAGGGCGCTCGCCAGCCGAGTGGTGACCCCGATCGGCGACACCGACGAGCGGCAGGTGTGGCGACGGGTCTGCCGCCGGCTGGACCTGCCCTGGACCGAGAAATTTCTCGCCCAGGAATTCCGGCACGTCGTTCTCGCTCAGGACGTGCGCAGCCGAGATGACTACCGCGCGGTCAAACGCAGGGGACGTGGTTCGGCGCTGGGCACCTCACAACGCGACCAGGTATGGGCCGCTGTCGAGATGTTCCTGGTGGAGCTGTCGGCGGCTGGCAATCTCACGCACCTCCAGGTGTGCGCGCAGGCGGCGCAACTGCTCGGCAGTGCGGACCTGAGCGTGCACGGGTTCGACCACGTGGTGGTCGACGAGGCCCAGGATCTGCACCCCGCACAGTGGCGGGTGCTGCGCGCCGCCGTCGCACCCGGCCCGGACGACCTCTTCATCACCGGCGACCCACACCAACGGATCTACGACTCACGGGTGTCGCTCAGCGCCCTCGGCATCTCCGTCGCCGGACGCAGTAGTCGGCTGCGCATCAACTACCGCAGCACCGAGGAGATTCTGACCTGGGCCACCAGCGTGATGGCGGGGCCGCGGATTGACGACCTCGCGGGCGAGGGCGAGGACAGCCTGACCGGCTATCGGTCGCTACTGCACGGCATTCGACCCCACGCCGAAGGCCACGACACGCAGAAGACCGAGGTCGCAGCCCTGGTCAAGCGCGTGGCGGAGTGGCTCGACCAAGGCGTCCAGCCCAGCGAGATCGCGGTCTGCGCACGGTTCAATCTCCTGCTGAACACCGTGTACGACGAGCTGACCGCCGCCGGTGTGCCGGCGGTGTGGGTGCGGGATCAGCCCAGCGCAGACGTCGAGGGCGTACGGCTCGCCACCATGCACGCGATGAAAGGCCTCGAATTCCGCTGTGTTGCAGTGGCGGGAGCCACGGCGAGGGCGGTTCCCTTCGCAAAGGAGGTCACGCCCAGCGAGGTCGACCAGCTGCAACATGACAGCGACCTACTCCGGGAACGCTGCCTGCTCTTCGTCGCGAGCACCCGCGCCCGGGAGGCGCTGCATGTGTCGTGGAGCGGCCAGCCCAGCCCGTTTCTGTCGTTTGTGTCGAGCTGATGCGCTCGCCGCGAAGCGGCCGGACGCCCCCTGCGGCGGCCTCCCGGAGCAACAGGTGGATGACGTGGGAGAGCGGCGGTCCCAAGAGCGTCGAGAGCGCCTGCGTGAACTGCGGCGACGCCGTCCACGGCCGGGCGAACTCCCAGGGTTGCTGAAGTCCGGTGTCGGCGGGGTACCTCGGGTGCGGGAACACCTCCGGGCGGGTGCCGAACTGGTGGAGGTCCTCGAGGCCCGGCATGCTGACGTCATCGGCGCGGAGGCGATCCTCAAGCGGCGCAAGCGGGAGGCCGCCGTGCCGCTGCGGGTGTGGCGGACGTGGCGGATGCCGACCAGCCTCGACATGAGTCGTCGGATAGGGCCGTCCGCCACGAAGCTCCGAGACGTGGAAGCGCTCGTGTTCGAGCGTACGGGCCAGGTCCTCCCCACTTCGGAACGCTTCGCGGCAGAGCATGACCGACCCGTCTGCTCTGGTCATCCCGCACACGCCGGAGAGCCGGTTGTTGATGCTCACGTCGATGTCCGAGACGTCGATGCCGTACTTCGCGGCGATGGTCTGCACCGACTGTCTCGTCATCGGCATGCGAGGGCCGGCGCCCCTGCCCCTTACCCGACTCAGCCCGTCAGCCCCAATGTTCGGCTGCTGGAGCCGCCCGAGGGCCTGCCGCAGCCCGTCGACGAGGTCGCCGAGGCGGCGGATGTCCGGGACGAGTCGGCGGAGGCTGGACAGCAGCGCGCGAAGCAGTCGTGCGATTCGTGCTCCCCAGGAAGCGACCAGCGTCGTCACCTGTTCGGCGATCAGCGGTGTGGCGAGGCCGGCGGTGGCGACGAGTTCACCGGCGTACACGATGAGGCGGGAGACGCAGGTGGCGATGGCGTCGCGGACGAGGAGCCGGACGGCGGCGACGAGGCCGGCGGCGCCTTCGGTGATGGCGGCCATGGTGTCGGCGCCGCGGGCGAGGCCGGATATCGCCTGTTGCTGCTGGCCGGCCCAGGTGCGGTAGGCGGAGCTGGCGCTGCCGCCCCAGCCGGCTACGTCAGCGCGTACGGCAACGCCCAGCGCGGCGGCGCCGTCGTGGAGGGCGGCTGCGACGTTGCACCAGGTGGCGGCGTGGGCGGTGATTTCGGCGGGATCTCCGGCGAGCCAGTCGAGGGCTTCGCTGAGGGGTTTGACGTGCTCGATGAGCCAGGCGATGCCGTACTGCAGGAGTGCGCCGACGGGGTCGGAGACGAGGGCGAGCGCGTCGAGGCCGGCGCTGACGACGCCGAGGCTGCCGTCGATCCAACTGCCGCTGCGCACGCCCTGGGCGATGAGGTCGAAGTCCTCGCAGATCCAGATGCCGGCCCATGGCGTGGGCGAGGTGTCGGCGGCGGACGCGACAAGTGGGTTGACGGTCACCGTCAGCCCTGCGGGGGACGGAGGCGATTCTCGGCGCGGATGTCTGAGGCTCGGTAGCGTTCGGCGCTGACACACAGCCAGTCGGCAGTGTCGCGCACCGAGTCGGCGGCTGTGCTGACGCCGCCGACGAGGGTGCGCTGTAGTCCGTCCAGCAGGATGGGCATGACCGCGCAGAGTCGCCCATAGGCGTCGGCGCCGAGTCGGACGTGCTGGCCGGCCTGGCGGGCGGTGTCGACGCGGTCGGAGACGCGGTCGAGGTGCGTGGCGTGGGTTCTGAGCGCGCTCGGGTCGACCCGCACCTCGTCACCGCCCGGCATCTGGCGATCTCCGGTCGAGCTGAAGCCGGCTTCGGTAGGAGTCGACGATCGCCTGGCTGCTCGGGTCGTCGCCGAGGGCGTCGGCGGTGGTGGTGCTGACCTGCTGTAGCAGGTCGGCGTGAGCGGCTTGGGTGGTCTCCAGGATCTGCCGGGCGGTGCGCGCTGCGGAGTGCTGCCGGACCCGTTCGTCGAGGCGGAGACCGCTTAAAGCACCTCGATCAACACCATAGGCTCAATCATAGAAACCGGCACAGTCCACTCGAAAAGTGAACAATCCTGGTTCCTGTCGCAGGATATTCGCCTGGTGTGTTTGACATATTTTCGGTTTCCGCGGAGGAGTTTCTGAAGTCGTTGGCTGGTTGTAGGGGTGGGAGGGGTGTTCGGGGTGGGTGGGGCAGGTTTTGTGACGTGTGTGGAGTTTGGGGTGTCGTGGGTGCGGTCGGGGGTGTTTGTCGGCGGGGGTGTGCCGCCGGAGGTGGTGTATG
>NZ_JBNCKT010000207.1:0-4582 GCF_049841675.1 Micromonospora sp. DT4 | reverse complement strand
CCTCGACGTCCTCAAACAGCTGTTCACCACCGGGCCGTGGTTGCCTCAAACGGCTACCTCAAGCTGAATACGTACGTCCGACCACTGACCCACATGAGGCGCGTCGGCCACCTCGCCAGAGGGATCTGTCGATGCCTTGACACCCCAGATGCGAATCGCTAACACTTGGCTGCAACACGCGCTTAACAAGCAGAACACACGCTGTCTGCACCAGTGTGGAATGCCGGATCTGCCTGTGCGGCACGCCGACAAGGCCACGACTCGACCACTCATGCCCGCGGGTCGTGTTAGCGCTAACACATTGACGACCGCCCCGGAGGCATCATGGTCATACCACCCGCTGGCCGCGCACCTGAATCGTCACGCCATCCTCGCCTGCTACGACGGACGCTGATCGCGCTGGTGGCCGCGCTGACAGCGCTGGTGGGCGGTGTCGCGGTCACGTCGACACCGGCCGCCGCCGCCACCAGTCAGTTCCGAGGCATGAACTGGGCCGTGCTGGGTGACAACTTCAGCACCGGCCCCCTCGTCGTCCAGGGCCTGAGCATGTCCGACAGCAACGCGACGGTACGGGCCAAGGCCAATGCCCTCTACGACGACATGGCGTCCACCATGGGCGTCAACACCGTCCGGCTGCCCATCAACACCCACACCGTCGGGACGGCCTGGTGGGAGGCGTACCGAGGCGCCATCGACGCCGCCACCGCACGCGGGTTCAAGGTGATCCTCGCCTACTGGGAGGACGGCGCCGCCTCCGGCGGCAGAATCACCAACCTCGCCGCGTGGAACGCGATGTGGTCCACGGTCACCAACACGTACGGCGCGAACACCAACGTGTACTTCGAACCGATGAACGAGCCGCACGGCTACAGCTCGGCGGAGTGGCGCAACGTCGCGGCCAACTGGCTCACCTACCACTACTCGGCGACGCCCAGCCGGGTGCTCATCGGTGGCACCGGCTTCAGCCAGGACCTGCGCGACATCTGCAACGACAGCCGCTTCAACTCGACGCTGCTGTCCTTCCACTACTACGCCTTCTTCTACGGCGCGATGACCTACGACGCGTTCCGCAGCCACATCCAGGCGCGCCTCGGCGACTGCGCCGCACGGGCGGTCGCCACCGAGTTCGGCGCGCCCATGAACGACGGCCGCAACTACGGCGACGCGAACAGCACCGACAACTTCGTGCGCTACATCCGCGCCATGGCCCAGGTCATGCGCGACAACCAGATGGGCGGCACCTACTGGCCCGCCCTCGGCGGCAAGCCCGGCAGCATCGGCTACGACTGGTACTCGATGTACTCGTTCAGCGGCAGCGGCACCGACCTCACCATCCGCAACACCTCGGGAGCAGACCGAATTCGCTACGGGTGGGGCGACACCATCGGCGGCGGCGACCCCACGACGCCTCCGCCGACGACGGAGACGTTCTACCGGATCACCGTGCGGCACAGCGGCAAGGCGATGGACGTCCAGTCACCGAACACCGACAACGGCGCGCGCGTCGGCCAGTACACCTACGGCGGCAACGCCTGGCAGCAGTGGCAGTTCCAGGACGCCGGCAGCGGCTACTGGCGCATCAGCAGCAGGAACAGCGGGAAGTGCCTCGACGTGACGAGCGCCTCGACCGCCGACGGCGCCGAGCTGATCCAGTACACCTGTGGCAGCGGCACCAACCAGCAGTTCCAGATGGTCGCCAACGGCAGCTACTTCCAGCTCCGCGCCCGACACAGCGCCAAGTGCGTGGACGTACCGGCCGCGTCGACCGCGGACGGCGTGGTCCTCAAGCAGTACACGTGCAACACCGGCACGAACCAGCAGTGGTCGCGTACGGCCGTCTGACGATCCGCACGGCAGCGCCCCCGCTCACCGGGCGGGGGCGCTTCGCGTGCACGCAGCACCGCGTCTCCGCGAGACGTCGGCGCCCCGCATGCTGAGCGTGTTCGCGGCGGAGGCGGGCGCGGTCGGGCCACCGAGCGTGGTGGAGGCGACGAGGACGCCGGTCATGACGGCCGAAGCCAGGGCCGCGCGGCGATGGGTTGTGCTCACGAGACTCCTTAGAAGGGCGACGCGCTCAGCCCGTAGTACACGGAGCACCGTTCAGCGTGAAGGCGGTCGGCGGTGCGTCGCTGGCGCCCCACCGCCCCTGGACGCCGAAGGTCGCGGCGCCGTTCGGCGCGAGGACGCGGTTCCAGTCGACGTTACGAGCCGTCACGGTGGCACCGGTCTGGCCGACCGTGGCGTTCCACGCCGAGGTCACCCGCTGGTCCCCCGGGAAAGCGAAGGTGACGATCCAGCCGTCGACCGGTGCCGCTCCGACATTCTGGACCGTCACTGTCGCCACGAAACCGCCCGGCCACTCGGACTGGTTCCGGTAGGTCACCTGGCACGTCGATGGCGGTGGGGGCGACGGGGTGGTCGTGGTGGGCAAGGTGACGGTGTTGGACGCGATCGACACGTTGCCAGCCGCGTCCCGGGCCCGCACGTAGTAGAGGTTCTCCAGCGGCGTGGACGCGGGTAACGACGTCGTGTACGTCGTCCCGGGCACGGTGGCGATCAGCATCGAGCTGAACCAGCCGTCGAACCGGTAGACGTTGTACCCGAGTACGCCGACGTTGTCGGTCGACGGCGACCAGGACAGGGTGCCGGTCGAGGCTGTCACCTCCGCGACGGTCAGGGTCTGCGGGGCGCTCGGCGGGGTGGTGTCCGGGCCGGTGTCCGTCACCGGGGTCACCACGGTCACGCTGTCCGTGGAGGTCGAGCGGTGCCCGAGAGTGTCCCGGGCGGCCACCCGGAACGAGTACTGCTTGCCCGGCCCGATATAGGAGGTGATCGTGGTGCTGGTCACGGCGCCGACGCTGGCGCTGTAGATGACGTCGTCGAATGCCTGGTAGTACGTGATGTCGTACCCGACGATGGCGCAACAGCCGGGCTTGGCCGCCGTCCAGGTGAGGGTGACCGACCCGGTCCGTACCTCGCTGGCGGTCAGGTTCGTGGGCGGGCTCGGCGGGAAGGGCGAGGTGTCCGGCGTGCCGGGGGCCGTGGTCGGCGTCGGCGGCGCGGTCCCGGTCGGTTCCGCGGCGGGCAGCGCGGCCCGGACGGGCGCAGGGCCGGGCCGCGCGGCCCGGACGGGCGCCGGAGCGACACCGGGATGCGCGGCGGGCGTCGCGGTGCCGGCGTCGGCCGCCGGCGCGGTGCCCAGAGCGGCGGCGAGCACCACCGTCGACAGCACGACGGCGGCCAGCAGACCCGGCCCCGGACGGCGGAACAGCGCGGACGACGAGACGTCAGTCATACGTCGACGATCCCGCCAGATATCGATTGTCGCCAACACATCTCACTACTCGGTCGGCGTCTTGTCGGCGTGTCGACCAACGAGTGCGCTGGTGAGCGGACGATTCGCTGGGAGCGGTACCAGCCGGGGCGAAAATCCTCCTGTCCGATCGCTACACTCGCCGCAACGCCGGCACCGTCCACAGTCCTCAGCCCGCGCTGAATCGCATCGAATGGAGACGCCTGTGACCCGCGACAAGGCGGCACCCCCGGGCATCGACCCCCGCATTCCCAGCGTGGCCCGGGTCTATGACTTCTTCTTGGGCGGCAAGGACAACTTCGAGGCCGACCGACAGGTCGCCGAGCACGCCCTGCGCATCACCCCGGACGGGCCGGCCGCCGGCCAGGCGAACCGGGCCTTTCTGCGTCGGGTGACTCGCTTCCTCGTCTCCGAGGCGGGCATCGATCAGTTCCTCGACATCAGATCGGGGCTGCCCACCCAGGGCAACGTGCACGAGGTCGCCACCGAGCAGAACCCGAAGGCTCAGGTGGTCTACGTGGACAACGACCCGATAGTCCTGACGCACGGGCGGGCACTGCTCGCCGCAGACGGCACCGCGACGGTGATCCAGGCGGACGTCCGGACGCCGCAGGAGATCCTGCACCACCCGGACGTACGGCGATTCCTCGATTTCGACCGACCGATCGGGTTGCTGCTCTTCGCGATCCTGCACCACCTCGGTGACGACGAGGATCCACGAGCGGTGGCGGCAGAGCTGATCGACGCGCTGCCCTCCGGCAGCTACGTGGCGGTCTCGCACTTCCGCGACCCGGGCGAGCGAGACCCGGAGGGCTCCCGCAAGGCCCGCGAGGTCGAGCGGGTCTTCAACGAGTCACTGGGTACCGGCCGCTGGCGTACGGACGAGGAGATCCTCTCCTTCGTCGACGGGCTGGAGGTGCTGGAACCGGGACTGGTGCCGCTGGCCGAGTGGCGTCCGGAGCCGGGCGCGTCCCCTCCCCAGCAGACCGACACTTACCACACCTTCGTCGGGCTGCTCGCCCGTAAACCGTAAGCTTCGCCCTCCGGTGCGTCCGTCGGCGGAAGAACTCGCCGACGGACGCACCACCGCCGCCATCGCCGCCGCCCGGATCGCGCCGTGTCGGACCGGACCGGACCAGTCGGAGTCGGCGCGGCGATTGCGTAGGACCACCCTTCGCTGGCGCTGATACCCCTGAGAGACTGTCGGGTAACTGGGTGGGGGCGGAACGTCACGCCGAGACACGTCGATGGAAGGTCCTCGACAAATAG
>NZ_JBNCKT010000206.1:0-4654 GCF_049841675.1 Micromonospora sp. DT4 | reverse complement strand
ACCCGTCACCGGGTCACCGGTAGTGACCTGCCCACCATCACCCACGCTCAACAACCGGCCATGCGCATCAGCGGGCAACAGTCTCGCTCAACGACATCAGGATCGGCACCAACTTTGAGCGTTTCCGCGCGAAGGCCCGGGTGTACCTGCGCGCCCACGAGGACCACCTGGCGTTGCAGAAGCTGCGCCGCAACAAGCAGCTATCTCCCACCGACCTCGACGAACTGGAACGGATGCTCGTGGCCAGCGGTGGCGGCACCGAAGACATCGACCGGGTCCGCCGTTCCTCGGAGGGCCTCGGGCTCTTCATCCGCTCGCTGGTCGGGCTCGACCGGGAGGCCGCCAACGAAGCGTTCAGCGGGTTCCTGGCCGGCCGCACCCTGACCGCGAACCAGATCAGCTTCATCGACCTGATCATCGCCCACCTGACACAGAACGGCGCTATGGAGCCCGAACGGCTCTACGAATCCCCGTTCAGCGACCTCGCACCGAACCCGGAGTCGATCTTCCTGTCCGCTGACCTGGATCGCCTGGTCACGATCCTCAACTCCGTCCGGGACACCGCCACCCCGCCGAGTGAGGTGGCATAGCGGGGCGGGCCGGGTCAGGAACGGGTGACCCCCGCATAGATGTCGAGGAGGCGCGTGGTGACCACGTCGGGGTGAAAGGTCTGCTCGTACCGCAGGCGGGCCCGCGCGGAGAGCACGGCGGCACCGGCCCGCGCGACCGGCAGCGCGGCGGCCAGCGCGGCCGGCTCCGGCGGCACGACCCAGCCAGCGGTACCGGTGACCACACCGGCCGGCAGCGGTGTCGGCCCCTGCCCGGCGACCGCCGAGGCGGTCTCGGCCGGGCCGGTGCCGGCGGGCTCGTGCGGGGCGTCCGCTCCCACCAGGTACGGGATGCCGCCCAACGCGGTCCCGAGCACCGGCCGACCACTCGCCAGCGCCTCGATGATCACGGTCGGCAGCACGTCGTGCCACATCGACGCCGCGATCACCACGGCGCTCGCCTCGACCGCAGCCCGTACGCCGGCGCGGTCGAGCTGACCCAGGTAGACCACGTCGGGTCGCTCGGCCGCGACGGCCTCGACCAGCCGGCGCAGCTCGCCGTCGCCGGCGATCCGCAGCGTGCCCAGGGCACCCACCGGATGCCGTCGCCAGGCGTCCAGCAGCAGGTCGACACCCTTCTCGGGCGAGAGCCGGGCCATGTAGAGGAAGCCGTCACCGAGCGGGGCCGGTCGGCCCGGATCGAGCACGGCGTTCGGCTTCACAACGATCCGGTCGTCCGGAATGCCGTAATCGTGGAGGTGGTCGGCGATGGCCGTGGTGAGCGCGATGAACCGGTCCACCGAGCGCCAGGTGCCCCGGTGCACGGCCAAGGTCGTCGCCATCAGCGCGCTCTGCGCCGCCGAGTCGCGGTAGCACCGGTGCTTGATCGCCGGCACGCCCAGCGCCCGGCCCTTGCAGTCCTGGCAGATCACGCCGTCGCGGAAGTAGATCCCCGAGGAGCAGACCTGCCGGTAGTTGTGCACCGTCTGCACCACCGGCACGCCGTGCCGGTGCGCGGTCCGCACCACCCAGGGCGAGATCAGGGGGTACGGGTTGTGCAGGTGCAGAACGTCCGGTCGGTGCTCGGTGAGCAGCCGGCTCAGGTCCTGCTGGGCGCGCGGCGCCCAGATCGGTGAGATCGGCAGCAGCGCCTTGGCGGCCTTCGACATCGAGGGGATCTCGTCCGAGCTGCGGATGAAGGGCAGCACCTCGACGCCGGCCGCGGTGAGCTGGGCGATCTCCGAGTCGACGATCGTGTTCTCACCGGAGGGCTGGGCCTCCCGGTACCGGTTGTGCGCCACCACGATTCTCACGGGAAAGAAGGCTACCGTTGGCTGGTGCCCGAACTACCGGAGGTTGAAGCGCTCGCCGGTTACCTGCGCCAGCGCGCGGTGGGGCGGCGTGTCGACCGGCTGGAGATCGCCGCGATCAGCGCCCTGAAGACGTACGACCCGGCACCCACGGCGGTCGCCGGCCGGGCGGTGGTCGACGCCCGCCGGCACGGCAAGTTCCTCGACGTCGTCATCGAGGGTGCCCTGCATCTCGTGGTGCACCTGGCCCGGGCGGGCTGGCTGCACTACCGGGAGGCGTTCGGATCCTCGACTCCGCTGCGACCCGGCAAGGGCCCGATCGCCGTGCGGGTCCGGCTCGACGACGGCTCCGGTTTCGACCTCACCGAGGCTGGCACCCAGAAGAAGCTGGCCGCGTACCTGGTCACCGACCCGGCCGCCGTGCCCGGGGTGGCCAAGCTGGGCCCGGACGCGCTCGCCGCCGACCTGCCCACCTTCGTCGAGCGGCTGCGCAGCCGGCGCGGGCAGGTCAAGGGAGTGCTGACCGACCAGTCGGTGCTGTCCGGGGTGGGCAACGCGTACTCCGACGAGATCCTGCACGCCGCGAAGCTGTCCCCGTTCGCGATCACCGATCGGCTCACGGACACCCAGCTCGCCACCCTGCACGCGGCGACACGGCAGGTGCTCGGCGACGCTGTCGAACGGTCCCTCGGCCAGCGTGCCGCCGAACTGAAGGGCGAGAAGCGGTCCGGGCTGAAGGTGCACGCCCGCACCGGGCTGCCGTGCCCGGTGTGTGGGGACACCGTCCGGGAGGTCTCGTTCGCCGACTCGAGCCTGCAGTACTGCGCGACATGTCAGACGGGCGGCAAGCCGCTTGCTGACCGACGGTTGTCCCGCCTCGTACGGTGAGTAATTTCACGTGGCGACTACTGAGCGGAATCGACCCGACTGAGCCGAACCTCCCGTCCACCGTTCTCGCCACACGCACATCCATCGGTATAGTGGCCCGGTCCCCGGCTTCTGAAATGGTGCGGAGCCGGCCAGATCCCGCCGACACCGGCGGTCGCCAATCTCCTGCGGGGCGGCGACCGGTTGGGGCCCGCGTGGGAGACTGGGACGGTGGGCGACCCGGGCCCTCACTGCGAGTGAGCGGCACGTGTCATGCGGGAGGACATGGGTGAGGTGACGGCAAGCCTCCAGCGCCCGGTATCCAACGAAGGCCGGAGCAGACTCGTGCGGCACGTCGACAGCTTCGAGATCCAGCCGCCGACGCCGCCGTCACACAACGGCGTCCCCCGGTCGGCGTGGGCCAGGGCGCGACGCCGTGTCTCCCGGTGGCACCGCCCCTACACCGCGATCCTGCTGCTGCTCGACTTCGGCGCGGCGGCGTTCGCCAGTTGGATCGCGATCCAACTCTTCGACCAGGCCGCCTCCGGTTTCTCCGGCACCAACCAGGACCCGACCTGGTTCCACACCATCTCCTACCTGCTGCTCCCCCTCGGCTGGGTGGTCATCCTCTGGAGCAACCGGGCGTACGACCGGCGGTACCTGGGGCTCGGCCCGGACGAGTTCAAACGGGTGATCCGGGCCGCCGTCACGGTCGCGGCCAGCGTCTCCTTCCTCGCCTTCGCCACCAAGACCGCGCTGTCGCGCTGGACGGTCGGCACGGCACTGCTCGGGGCGCTGCTCCTGATCCTGTGGGGCCGCTTCGTGGCCCGCTGGGCGCTGCACTACATCCGCCGGCGGGCCGGTCAGGCCGCGCACCGGATGGTGCTGGTCGGCACCCTGCCGGAGTGCCTGGAGGTCTACGCGGCGGTCACCCGTAGCCCCGCCGCCGGCCTGATGCCGGTCGCCATCCACATCACCGACGGTTACGCGGCGGCCCGCGGGGTGCCGACCCCGGTGCCGGTGCACGCCGGCCGCGACGTCCTGGCCCTGGTCCGCGAGGTCGGCGGGGACACCATCGCGGTGTGCGGGTCGGCCAGCGCCGAACCGGGCGAGCTGCGCCGCCTGGCCTGGCAGCTCGAAGGCTCCGGGGTGGATCTGGTGGTCGCCCCGCAGCTGACCGACATCGCCGGCCCGCGCGTGCACATCCGGCCGATCGAGGGTCTGCCGCTGCTGCACGTCGAGGAGCCGACGCTCTCCGGGCCGGCGCTGCTGGCCAAGAACCTGATGGACCGGGTCGCCGCCGGCCTCGGCCTGCTGCTGCTGATCCCGCTCTTCATCTCGATCGCGGTGGCGATCCGGATCTCCGACCCCGGGCCGGTCTTCTTCCGCCAGCCCCGGGTGGGACATGAGGGGCGCACGTTCCGGGTGTGGAAGTTCCGGACGATGTACGTCGACGCCGAGGACCGGCTGGCCAGCCTCACCGACCAGAACGAGACCGACGGCATGCTGTTCAAGATGAAGGAGGATCCCCGGGTCTTCCCGGTGGGGCGCTTCCTGCGGGCCTCGTCGCTGGACGAGCTGCCGCAGTTGATCAACGTGCTCTGGGGTGAGATGTCGCTGGTCGGGCCGCGCCCGCTGCCGGCCGACGACGGCGACTTCCTGGGCGACGTGCGACGTCGCCTGCTGGTGCGCCCCGGCATGACCGGGCTGTGGCAGGTCTCCGGTCGCTCCGACCTGTCGTGGGACGAGGCCGTCCGGCTCGACCTCTACTACGTCGACAACTGGTCGCTGGCGTACGACCTCAGCATCCTGTGGCGGACCGTCGGTGTGGTGCTCGCCCGGAAGGGCGCGTACTAGGGCCTGTCTTGTGGATCATGGTTGGTGGGGTAGGAACATCACGGGTGTCCGGAGTGTTACCCGAGCGCTATG
>NZ_JBNCKT010000205.1:0-4721 GCF_049841675.1 Micromonospora sp. DT4 | reverse complement strand
CGCAACACCCCCCACACCTCCTCCCCCCCGACCCCATACTCCGGCGGTAACACCACCTGAGCACCACCAGGAAACGCCACCACCCCCACACCCCGCCCCAACCCACCCCCCGACAACCCACCACCCGACACCAACACCGGCACACCAAACTCACGACCACGAACCAACGCCACCCCCAACCCCCCCAACCCGCCACCGCTCACCGGCACATACACCAACCGCCGACGCGCCCGCACCCCCTGCCCCCGCAACACCCCCCACACCACCGACGAATCCACCGCCTCATCCACAAAAACCTGATGAACACCCTCCACCCGCCCCGCACCCCACACCACCGCCGGCACCTCACCACCCCCCACACCCACCCACAACCCCGCCCGCACCCACACCACACCAAACTCCGGACAACCCACCCCAACACCCACCACAACCCACACCCCCCACAACCAACCAACCAACCAACCAACCACAGAAAACCACGACACCCACAGCGCAAGCGAGAGCGAGAATCGCTCCTGTGATAACGGGTCGATGATGTCGGCGACCCACGCGCGGTGCTGGCCGGGGATAACGACGTGATTCCAGCCGTACTGTCCCGCACCGGGTTTGATGGAGACATCGAAACCTGGGAGGAACACCAGCGATGCCGGCACCGAAGAAGTACAACGATGAGCTGCGTGAGCGCGCGACCCGGTTGGCGGTCGAGGCCCGCCGGGATCCGGCGTCCGCGGTCGGAGCGATCCGTCGGACCGCCGGGCAGCTCGGGGTTCATCCGGAGGCGTTGCGCACGTGGGTGAAGAAGGCCGAGACCGACGTCGGTGACCGACTGGGCACCACCAGCAGCGACGCACAACGCCTCGCCGCGTTGGAACGGGAGGTACGTGAGCTGCGGCGGGCGAACCAGATCTTGAAGTCCGCGGCGTCTTTCTTCGCGGCGGAGCTGGACCGTCCATCGCGATGAGGGTCGAGTTCGTCGACTCCCAGCGGGTCGAACACGGTGTCCAGCCGGTCCTGCGGGCGCTCGAAGACACGCCGGCACAGATCGCACCGTCGACCTACTACGCCGCCAAGACCCGCCCCGCCAGCGTCCGCTCTCGACGCGATGAGGAGCTGACCGCAGTGATCGAGCGGATCCACGCGGAGAACTACGGCGTCTACGGGGCCCGCAAGATCTGGCACGAACTGCACCGCCAGGATATCGAGGCGGCCCGGTGCACCGTCGAGCGGCTGATGCGCGAGTCCGGGCTGCGCGGGCCGCTGCGCGACAAGTCGCCCCGCACGACCCGGCCAGCGGCCGAGACCGGACGGCCCGCTGACCTGGTCAAACGGGACTTCACCGCAAAACATCCGAACCAGCTGTGGGTCGCGGACCTGACCTACGTGCGCACGAGTGTGGGCTGGGTGTACGCCGCGTTCGTCCTCGACGTGTACTCCCGCATGATCGTCGGCTGGCAGGTATCCACGAGTCTCTACACCGAGCTGGCTCTCGACGCGCTGAAGATGACGATCTGGCGCCGCGAAAATCAAGGCGCTGACCTGGGCGGACTGGTCCACCACTCCGACCGTGGAGTCCAATACCGAGCAATCCGCTACACCCAACGGCTCGCCGAGGCCGGCGCCGTCGCCTCCGTCGGCTCCACCGGCGACTCCTACGACAACGCCATGGCCGAAGCGTTCAACTCCCTCTACAAGGCCGAACTCGTCCGCAACCGAGGACCGTGGCGCGGGCTCGACGACCCGGAGATGGCCACCGTCGAGTACATCGACTGGTACAACAACCGCCGCCTCCACGGCGAGCTCGGACACATCCCACCCGCCGAACACGAAGCACTACACGCGATGACCCAGCCGGTCACCGCACCCCTGAAAACCAGCTAACCAACTCTCCATCAAACCCGGGGCTTGACACCTCGAGGATCCTCGCGCAGCGTGCGATCGAGTCCACCCCGAGGTCGGGGTTCCAGGCGGCCAGCGCCGCGCCTGCCGCGAGGGTGCCGAGCCAGTGCCGCTCCGGTCCGGCGAGGGTGCTCTCGGCGCTGGGCGAGGTGAAGAAAAGGACGCTCACTCCGCAGCCTCGGCGGCCGTGGCGGCAGGCCGCACTAGCTAGGCAGGATGGAATTTGCTCATTGTACAGTCCTAGTCAGGATGCTTGAGCGCAGGTGATGACCGGCA
Organism: Micromonospora sp. DT4; assembly: GCF_049841675.1. Lineage (NCBI taxonomy): Bacteria > Bacillati > Actinomycetota > Actinomycetes > Micromonosporales > Micromonosporaceae > Micromonospora > Micromonospora sp. DT4. Next base: position 2,549 of record NZ_JBNCKT010000205.1, on the reverse strand, counting down.
CACACCCTGAGCAATTCTCCGTTCGCCGCCCGCCGGTCCCGGTCTGAACGTTGGGAAGGGTAACCGTGCGGATGCCGGAGATTGTGGACGCCGACTGCCCCGAGGCTTTGGTCACGTTCGTTCCATCCGGCATGTTTCTGAGTTTGGAGCGGACGTCGGTTCCATCCGAGGTGCATTCGGCCGCCCAGATGCCCGGTTGGCATCTGGTCCATACGGTGCCGGGAACGGCCGGAACCGTGCTGGCGGTGAAGACCCTGTTGGCGCAGCCGTCGAGTGTGGTCGAGCGGATGGTGGACGTCCCGCCGGCTTCGGTCGCCGCCGGGCTCGATCTGGCCGGGGCGATCACCCGCGCCAACGCGCTACGCCTACCGGTCCGACTTGCTGCAAACGCCGTGGCGGGCGCGGATAACGTCCGAGTCCGCCCGATCGATGCTCAGGGGCATCTCGTCTCCCCAGATCGCGCGGACTACGTGCTCGTGCTGCCTGCTAGCCATTTGGTCGCTGAACGCGCCGCTGCCACCGCAGGCACCGCCAGCGATCTGAGTCGGGTCAACCCGGATCCGTTGATGCTCGGCGAGCTCGGGAGGGTGCTGGATGAGACCGTGGCCGTCAAGCCGTTCACCGATCTCAACTCACCTGCCCCGGTCCAGGCGGCGACTGAGATTCATCCGCCAACCGCCACCCGGACTGCCCCAGCGCTGCGCCTACGCGGCGGCGCCTCGCCTAACGAGCGGGTTCGTGGTGCCATCGGTAGCGCCTTCGTCTCGCGCCCATCGGGCGCGCCAGTCGGCAGGTCGCGCGACGGCGCGTCCTCTATGGTCAGCAACGAGTGGTCAAGGCCTGGACTGAAGTTGTTGGACCTCCTGTGGCAGGCCCACCGGCAGCGGCGACCGCGTCCAGGCTGGCAGGGGCAGCCGCCGGACCACCTCCGATTGTGGGGTCGTGATCTGTTTGGGCTGCGTGACATACCACCTCAGCCAGACTTCCTGCCGCCGTCCTTCGACACCGTTCCTACAGATGCGTTGATCGATATGTTTCGCCGGCTCGACCTGACCGTGGCAGCTTCGCCAGTGAACCTTAAATTATTGCGGCGGGATAAAGGAACGGTGTGGCGGGACCGGAACGTGACGTGGATGGGCCCGTGGGCCGATGCCGCCGCACGGGACAGCAGCGCTCTAGCCGACGCGGAGATGCCCAAGATCGTGCACACGTTCTGGTACGGGAGCGCACTGGACGGTTTGCGCAAAATGACCTTAGCCTTCCAGCGAACAATCGCGGAGTCGGCGGACGCGGCCAAGCTTCTGGGATTCACCACGGTGCTGTGGACGACGGTGACCCGTGAGGAGTTCCGCTCCCCCGATCCCTCGGTCCAGAAAATGCGTGACTGGGCAATCCATAACAGCATATTGTTGATCAATGTGCATGAGATTTTCAATGTCACCACGCCGATGCAGTTGATGTCCGAGTTTCAGCTCGCGCTGTCGAAGGGAACCCCCGGCGGATACGCCGAGGGCAAAGATATTTCACTCCCGGAAGTCCTTCATCGTTTCGGTGGTATCGGCATCGACGGCGACAACGTTCTACTTAGCACGACGGAATTGCGTGACGTGTTCAGTAATCACGGATTCGCTCTCGAATACTTTTTGGGGGATTCGTTTGGCAACTCGGCGATGATGTTCGCGCGGCGGCATCCGGCGGCCGAGAAACTGATCGGCTTTCTGCAGCAGAACTACACTCTGCACCTGGACGAGCTGGGTCCCGCCCGGCACAATGTCGGCGACAATGAAAGCGCGCAAATCGATTTCTACGCCAGAAAGCATTCCAGATACATAGCCCGGTCCATCATGGAACGCAGTGGACCGATGAATATCAGGCAGCTCTTAGCCGCAATCGGACATGACAAAGACAGCGTGCCAAAGATCGTTCAGCAGCATATCCGAACCGGCGAGGCGCACAGCTGGATGCCTGAGCTAGACAGGGAATCGGGAGCTTTAGGAGGCGTACACACGGGGGCGGTGCAGGTGCCTGGGTGGCCGGCCCTGCTGAGGGCCGTCACCTATCTCGTTCGGGAGCTGGAGAACCGTAAGGGTGACCTTCATCTGCTGGCCGTCGAGCCGCTGATCAAGGATCTTCCGGATCCTACCGCTGCCTGGGAGGCGGTCGTTGGATTCCTTCTCGCGTCGCCGGACTTTTCTGACCGTATCCGGACAGCCACCTACTCTCGATTCGTCAACCTGAACGACGAACATGATGAGGCGGCCCACATCGAGCTCCATACCATTGAACTTCCACCGTCGGTGAGGGAGTCCCTCGGCATCCCGACGCAGCCCCGCGGGGCGCCCGGCACCCACATGTATCGGGGCGCGTTCCAGGTCCCGGTCAAGGTGCGCTACCGGCCGTGGCTGACAATCGACTTCGGCAAGAAGCGGACCGATCTGGACGGCGCCCCCAGGGAACTTGTGGAGATGGCCGATTCGGTCGCCGCTGACCTGCGTCGCGGATTCCACGTCGATGTCTTCGTCGAGGGCGGCGGGAACGGCAGCGCTTTC
>NZ_JBNCKT010000204.1:0-4841 GCF_049841675.1 Micromonospora sp. DT4 | reverse complement strand
TATTTGTCGAGGACCTTCCATCGACGTGTCTCGGCGTGACGTTCCGCCCCCACCCAGTTACCCGACAGTCTCTCAGACCTGGCTGATGTGCGCGGCGAGGACCCGCCAACCGTGCGGGTCGTCGTGCACCCAGGTGCGGGTGTAGCGCAGGCGAGCGGCGAACGGCGCGCCGTCGAACATCCCGGCGACCCGGGCCAGGCAGAACGTCACACCGGTCGACCCGACGACGAGCAGGTCCAACTCCTCCTCGAGCAGCTCCTCGATGACCGAGGTCCGGTCCCGGTGCGCGGCGAGATCCTCCGCCTTGGTGTGCTTGCGGCCGTCGGGGCCGATCGCGATCAGTTGGTCGACCAGCAACTGGTCCAGGGCGGCGACGTCAGCGGCCCTCTGCGCGGCCTGCAGGGTGCGTTCGGCGTCGAGCAGCTCCGCCTCACGTGCGCTGTCCGGCATGGTGCCGTCCTCCCGGTCTCCCGCGCCCGGTGCCACCGTCCGGACTGACCGCATTGTGGCAGGCCACGTCGCCCGGGCGTGGGCGCATCGGCGCGGCGGCGCGCCCGCCGGTCTTCCGAATCGCCGGCAGGAGTCTCATTCATGCCGAAGGCTGGCCTTATGTTGCGGAAGGTGATGGCGAGTGGATGCTGCTCCTGACACTTCGGGCAGCAGACGGGGCTGCCCTGGATCCACCACGGTCGAGATCGACGCGTCGCACGCCGTGGCGGTCTCCCGACCGGGCCCGGTCGCAGACCTCATCGACACCGCTGCCCGCGCCACCATGGGCTAGCTGTACTGCCCAGGCAGCGGTGCGTACTAGGCTTCGTGCCATGGCGGACCAGGACGGTCCGGGCGCGCACGCCGCCGAAGCGACGCGACCGGTCGAGGCTGTGGTCCGGGAGATCCTCGCGGTGGTCCCGGCCGGGTGCACCTGGTTGGTGCCGGTGCCCGACGACCATCGGCCCGTCGCCGACTTCCGGATCGCGGCCACCAGCGGGCAGAGCAACGACATCTACCGTCGGGGCGTCGACCGGGTGGGGGCATGCCTCAGCGAGCTGTACCCCAGCATGGTCGGCGGGCCCCTCTGGCAGCTCTACGAACAGGTGCTCAGCACCGGCTCCTCCGGCCGCCTGGCCGACTTCCGGTACGTGGAGAGGCGCACCGGCGTCGTCGCCGACTCGCTGTTCGACGTCGAGGTGCACCGCGTCCTCGGTGGCCTGCTGGTGTCCTGGCAGCGGCTCGACGAGGACCGTCGACGCCTGGACCGCACCGAGCTGCTGGGCAGCCTCGGCTGGGCGGAGTACGACCTGGCCAGCGGGGTCAGCCAGTGGTCGCCGGGGATGTACCGCATCTTCGAGCGTGATCCGGCCCTCGGCCCACTGTCGCGCACCGAGCAGGCCGCCGCCCTGCTCCCCGACGACTACATGCTGCGCGAGGCAGCCTGGCAGACGCTGGACAGCGGGGCGTCCTCCGACGTGACGGTCCGGTTCCAGACGGCCGGCGGGGTGCGGTGGCTGCGGATCCTCTCCGACGTCTCCCGGGACGCGGACGGCGTACCGCTGAAGATCCACGCCGTGGTGCAGGACGTGACCGCCCGGGTGGACTCACGGACCGCCATCGAACGGCTCAGCGACCAGTTGCGGACGCGGGAGCTGACCGCGCTGGCCGAGCACCGGCTCGCCGGGCAGTTGCAGAACCTCATCCAGCCGGTGCCCCGCGAGACGTTCGCGCTGCCCGGCATCGAGGCGGTGGTCAACTACCTGCCCGCCGAGAGCACCGCGCGGGTCGGCGGTGACTGGTATCACGCGCAGTCCCTACCGGACGGAAAGGTCGTGCTCGCCGTCGGCGACGTGGCCGGTCACGGCCTGGACGCGGCGAGCGGGATGGCGCACCTGCGCTTCGCCCTGGTGGCCTGGCTGTCGATCGGCATCCAGGACCCGTCGGTGCTGCTCGGTCACCTCAACCGGCTCTGCGGCCAGCTCTCGATCACCGGAACCGCCGTGGTCGCCGTGTACGACCCGGCGACCCGGATGCTCTGCTGGGGCAGCGCCGGGCACATGGCGCCGCTGCTGTCCCGCGCCGGCCGGACCGAACCGCTCGACCGTCCGCCGGGTCTGCTGCTGGGCGCCGCCGACAACTCGACGTACCCGATGCGCGCCCCGCGGCTGCGCCCCGACGACCTCGTGCTGTTCTACACCGACGGCCTGGTCGAGCGGCGGGAGCCCGAGCAGGACCGGTCACCCCAGATACGCGCCACCCTGTCCACGCTCAGCGCGACGCCGGGGGAGCAGACCCTCACCCGACTGCGCACACTGCTGCACCACCCCAGCCCGGACGACGACACCTGCACCCTCGCCGTGCGCGTACTGCCCTGATCCGCCGTCCGGCTCAGCGGGCGAGCCGGATCCGGACGACCGTGCCCTCGGGGCCGGCGTGCACGGTCACCTCGTCGCAGACCTGCTCGACGATGGCCAGTCCACGGCCGCGTACCGCGGTGGCGACGGGCATGTCCCGGCCGAGCACCCGTGCCCGGCCCTGGTCGACGACGTCGCAGAACACCTGGTCACCCTCGGCCCAGAGCCGGACCCGGCCACCGCCGACGGTGTGCTGCAACGTGTTGGTCGCCAGCTCGCTGACCGCGAGCACCAGCAGCTCCACCCGCTCGGCCGACAGGCTCCGCGCGGTGGCGCCGCCGCAGACGAAGGCGCGCAGCGCCCGCAGGTCGGTCGCCACCTCGTACGTCATCGTGTCGGTGCGCGAGGCGGACGGGGGTTCCTCGGCCACGGTGTGGGTCTCCCGACGGTCGGCCGCCATCAGCCCGCCAGCTGCGGGTCGTCGGCGGGCGGACGCAGCAGGTTGCCGATGCCGGTGATGTCGAGGACGGTCGCGACCGGGCCGGAGGCGTTCACCGCGTACAGACGTCGGCCGTTCGCGCGCGCCGCCTGATGGGCGGTCACCAGGCCGTGCAGGCCAGTGGAGTCGAGGAACCGCAGCCCGCCCACGTCGACCACCACCACCGGGGCGGCGCGTACCGCCGCGGAGAGTACGGTCGTCAGCTCGGGCTGGGCCGCCAGGTCGCACTCACCGGTCAGCGTGACCACGATCCGTCCGGGTGTCGTGGACGTGCGGGCCTCGAAGTGCGCCATCGGACAGCAGCACCCTTCCTCGTAGCGTCAGCCGTTGTCCGGACATCATGTCATCCGATGGCCTCCTCGCCGTGTCCTCCGTTCGGCGGTTGATCAAGAAGGCGCGGCCACTGTGCGATGGCGGACGGGTCAGGACCCCGCGCCGAACGCGACGGACTCGCTCAGCTCGCGCCACCGCGCGTCGATCGGGCTGCCGGGGAAGTCGCCCGACACCCGCGTGAGGACCAGGTACGAGTCGCCGGCCTGCGGCGTGACCCGCACCGGCTCGGCGGTGTACGAGTACTCCGACATCGTCCGCTCCCGCCAAGATCGGACGGTCGGCCGTCGTACCGGCGGTCCTCGTCGGCCACGCTCGCGGTGTCCGCAAAGCAGGCGACGAAGGCGTCCAGGTCAGCGTCGCCGACCGCTCGGAAGCACCTGTCGATCACGTCGGGCAGGTCGACCGCCATCTGCTCCTCCTGCGGCACGGGCCGCCGTCGGGCCGCCGTCGGGCCGCCCGCCGTGGTCCCGGTCCGACCTCACCGTACGAGACGGCGCCGGTGGGACGCGGCGCAACCGACAGAACCGCCGGGCAGGTGGCTCCGGGTTTGCCGCCCTCCGGCCCGGGTAGCCACGCGTCCCGGCGACGGAAGGGGCGGGACCATGGCCGAACTGGCGTTCGTCGACAAGGTCGCGGCACGGGCGGGCATCCCGCCGGCCGAGGCACGCCCGCTGACCGAGGCCGTTCTGCGGACGCTCACCGAGCGTCTCAGCGGCGGGGAGGCCGCCGCGCTCGCACCGCACGTGGCCGACGAGCTGAGTCCGCTGCTGGTCAAGGCCGCCGAACCGCCCGAGACATTCGGGTACGACGAGTTCCTGCGACGCGTGGCCGACCGCGCCGGCACGGACCGGAGCGGAGCCGAGCGGGGCGTACGGGCGGTCCTCGCGACGATGCACCGGGTGGTCGGGCACCGGGAGTTCTCCGATGCCCTGTCCCAACTCCCGGCGGATCTGCGAGCGCTGGCCGAACCCTTGCCGCACGGTCCCTGACCGGCCGACCGACGGCACGGCGCGTGGTCTGACCGGCCGGCGGGGTTTCGATCATGGTGTCCATGCCTTCGCATCGATACATCAAGATTTCACGATGTTCGTGCGAAAGGTCGCGGCACTCATCCCGGAATGTCCCGAGATAGGGCCGGCTATCCGGCCGGGGCGAGCGCCGCACCGCGACCGTAGGCAGGTCTCAGCGGCGGCCGCGGCGGGCCGGCCGGCTCTTCGTGCCGCTGCGGGGACGCGGGGCGGCACCGCGCGCGCGGGCCGCGCCACCGGATGGCCGTGGCACCGGGCGGCGGCGGGCCGCCACGACGATGATCGTGCCGACGACGGCGACGATGGCGGCAGGTACCACCCATGACGGCAGCCCACGGTCCGATGGGGATGCCGGCGGCGCGGCGGCGGGGGTGACGGCCGGATCGAGTGTCGCGGCCGGCACGGCGGACGCCGACGAGGTGCCCTCTGCCTGAGCGAGCAGGGCGGGATCGGGGCCCTCCGTCGGCACCGCCCAGCCGGCCGGGGCGGCCGTGCTCGGACCCTGGTAGTCGAAGGTGACGGTGCCCCGTACCGCCTCGCCGTCGGACGCGACGGTGAGGTATTGACCAGTAACCCAAAGGTGCCGTGATCGTTGTCCGTGTATGGGTGTTGCGGTACGTGATGCGCGGCGGCTTT
>NZ_JBNCKT010000203.1:0-4885 GCF_049841675.1 Micromonospora sp. DT4 | reverse complement strand
GCGAAGCCGCCCGACGCATCAACGCCGAACGACTTCTCACTGCGTAGCCGTCCAGTTACCCGACAGTCTCTTAGGCGGCGGGGTCGTCGGCGGCGGTGTGGTGGGTGGCGGGGTCGTCGGCGGTGGAGTGGTGGGCGGCGGTGTCGTGGGGGGCGGCGTGGTGGGCGTGGTGCCGTCGTTGCAGGTCACCCCGTTGAGGGCGAAGCTCGTCGGTGCCGGGTTGCTGCCGGTGGAGGAGCCGTTGAATCCGAACGACGCCGTGCCGTTGGTCGCGATCGAACCGTTGTAGCTCACGTTCCGCGCGGTCACTGCCGCCCCGTTCTGCGTCAGCGTGGTGTTCCACGACTGCGTGATCGTCTGGCCGGCGCTGTACGACCAGGTCAACGTCCAACTACTCACCGGATCACCGAGGTTCGTGATCGTCACGTTGGCGCCGAAGCCACCCGGCCACTCGGACGACACGGCGTAGTTCACCGAGCAGCCCGCCGCCGCCGCGCCCGCCGGCAGTGCCACCGCAACCGTGGCCGACGCCAGTAACGCGACACCGGCCGAGACGATCCAGAGATTTGTCGGTCTGAATATGCTCATCGAGCACCATCCTGACGGGACGGCGGCCTACACATTCGTGGTAGTGATTGTTAGATGAGCGTTAACAGCCGCGTCGGGTATGTTACGGGAGCGCTCCCAAACCATCAACCTCGATGTCTCAAAAGCTGGCGGACGACCTCATCAGCGCTTCCAGCAGGGCTTCTGCGGCCGATCGGCGGTGCCGGTCGAGCGCGGCGGGCACGCGGGCGGCCGCAGGCCGAGCAGGCGAAAGGGCGGGTGATTAGGACGTGCTCTGTTATCGATAACATCGACCGATCACTCTGCGTCGTACTCGAGCATGAGAACGCCGGTGCTGGTCGGCGTGCAGCCGGCGAGCCGCAGCGGTCGCGGCCGGTCCAACTCCGCGAACAGGCGCTTGCCCGCGCCGAGGAGGAGCGGATGCAGGAACAGGCGGTACCCGTCGACCAGGTCCCTGGTGATGAGTTCCCGCACGAGCACCCCGCTGCCCAGCATGGCGTCGGAACCGTCATCGCGGCCGGCAGCCAGGTAACCGATCTCGCGGTGGGTGACCTGGCCTACGAGCAAGGTGCGGGAGGCGCACAAGCGCCTGGAGGCCGCCCACCTGGGCAAGCTGCTGCTGACGATCGCCTGAGGAGTCAGCCGGCGCGCTGCTGCGGCACGCGTACCGACGCCATGCCGGCCGCCGTCGCGGCCTGGATGCCCAGGTCGGTGTCCTCGAAGACCAGGCAGGAGCCCGGGGGCACGCCGAGCTGCCGCGCCGCGAGCAGGAACGCCTCCGGGTCGGGCTTGGCCCGCGTGTAGTCCTCGGCGCACACCAGCACGTCGAACCGGTCCAGCAGGTCGAGCGCCTCCAGCGAGGCGGTGACCGTGGCGCGGGTGCTGCCGGAGACGACGGCGAACGGCACCCGGCGGTGCGCGTCGTGGATGTGCGCCACGACCTCGGGAACGGCGGTGACCTGCGGCAGCAACTCCTGGAAGATGCGCTCGCGGTTCTCGGCGACGGTCGCCACCGGCATCGCCAGCCCGTGCCGCTCGTTCAACGCGACGATGATGTCGGCGGTCGGCCGGCCACCCCAGGCGTAGAAGAGGTCCTCCGGGAACTCGCAGCCCCACTCGTCGAGCGCCCGTTGCCAGGCCACGTAGTGCAGCGGCATCGAGTCGACGATGGTGCCGTCGCAGTCGAACAGGTACGCGGCGAACTCACCGGGTGGCAGAGGCAGAGTCACCGGGGAAGGGTACAGCGGCCGCTCCTGTTCAGTCGCGGGTGACGGATGCCAGCCGGCAGCGTAGGTGCTCCCGTTCCGGCTCGGTGCCGACCAACGCCAGCGCGTCGCGGTACGCCGCCGCGGCCTCGTCGAGGCATCCGAGCCGGCGCAGCAGGTCCGCCCTGGTCGCCGGATAGAGGTGGTAGCCACGCAGACGCGGATCGTCGGCCAACCCGTCCAGCAGGGCGAGCCCCGCGTCCGGCCCGTCCCGCATGGCCACCGCGCGGCGTCCGCGTCAGGCAGGGACGTCCGTTCGGCGCCGGGTCCGCTCGGCACGCCGCCGCATCTGCTGGTACGCGCCGGTCAGCCCCATCGCCCGCCGTACCTCGACGAGGGTTCGGCGGACCTCCACGCGGGTCCGCTCGGTGCCCTCGACGATCAGCCGGTCAACCAGCCCTCGATCGGCCTCGATCTCGGCACGGCGCTCCCGGATCGGCGTCAGGAACGTCTCCAATGCTACGACCAGGCGTTCCTTGACCTCCACGTCGCCCACCCGGCCGGCCCGGTAACGCCGCGCCAGGTCGGCCACCTCGTCCCGGTCCGGGTTGAACACCTCGTGGTACGCGAAGACCGGGTTCCCCTCCACCGTTCCCGGCATGTCCGCCCGTACCCGGTTCGGGTCGGTGTACATGCCCAGGACCTTCCGACGCACCGTCGCCGGATCGTCGGAGAGGGTGATCGTGTTGCCCCGGCTCTTGCTCATCTTGGCCGCGCCGTCGGTGCCGACCAGGCTCGGCGTGTCCGCCGGGATCAGCTCGGGCACCGGGAAGACCTCGCCGTACAGGTGGTTGAACCGGCGGGCGATCTCCCGGGTCACCTCGACGTGGGCGGCGTTGTCCCGGCCGACCGGGACCACCGCACCCTTGACGCAGAGGATGTCCGCGGCCTGGAGCACCGGGTAGCCCAGCAACCCGTACGGCATCTCCTCCTTGCCGGCGTCGCGCGCCATGTCCTTGAGCGACGGCACCCGCTCCAGCCGGGGCATGGTCACCAGGTTCTGCAGGAGGGTGTTCAGGTCACCGACCTCGGGAATCGCCGACTGGAGGTAGAAGGTGGCCCGCACCGGGTCGACGCCGACGGCGAGGATGTCGGTCACCATCTCGCGGGCGTTGCGGGGGACCTGGTCGATGTCCTCCCGCCGGTTGCGGGTCGTGAGCATGTGCAGGTCGGCGATGATGAAGAAGCTCTCGTAGCGCTGGTGCAGCCGTACCCGGTTGGCGATGCTGCCGACGTAGTGGCCGAGGTGCAGGCGGCCGGTGGGCCGGTCGCCGGTGAGCATGCGTGCGACGGACATGGCGATGTGCCTTTCGTGCGGGAAGGTGGGTCACGAGTGGGCGCGCGCCGAGCGGGGCGGAATCGCCCCCTCGGTCAGCGGAGAACGGGGCTCAGCGAGCCGTCTGCCATCGCGCGCCGGCGCGGTACCGCAGACCACCGGCACGGAGTACGTCCAGAAGCTGCTCACGGCCGTCGCCGGAGTTGGTCGGGAACGCGGGCACGACACCGTGCGGGAGGCCGTCGACGACATCGACCGCCTCCGGTACGCAGCTGCCCGTCCGGACCACGACCTCACACTACCCGCGGCGCCGCTCCCGGAGGTGGCACGTGACGGTCCGCGTAGTACCTGCCGACGCGGTCTCGGTACGCCGGATCGGTCGACCCCGGGTCGAACGGCGGCGCGTCCTTGATCTCCTGCCGGGTCCGGTCGACGTGCACGACGCGGTCCAGGTGGTCGACTCGCTCCACCGTGCCCGCCGGCAGCAGCACCTTCTGGCCGAGGATCCACGGCCCGGTGTCCACCACCAGGTGCCCGGCATCCGCCTCGTCGCTCGCCTCGTCGATCGTGCCGATGCGTCCGTCGCGGGCCTGCACGTGGTAGCCGACGAGGTCGACCGGAGTACCGGGACCGGGAGCGTCCGGGCCGTCGTGCCCGCCGTCCGGGGTGTCCGGTGGCTCGGCCGACGGGGTCGTCTGTGCGTAGCCGCCGGCCAGGGCGGACGGATCGCGCCAGGCCCAGGGGTTGAAGATCGAGGGTTGCACGGGGACACCTTTCGAGGACGGCTTCGCCTGTCCCCTCACGCAGTGCCCAACCTGACGGGTACGGAAACGAATGACACGGCGTCCGACGCTCGCGCGCCGGTGTGCCCGGCACCGTCCGACCCGTGGCCCCGGTTGGTGGCCAAAGCGGTGACCAGCGCATCCGCTGACATACTCGGCAGTCATGGTGCTGTCGCGAGGGTGGTCCGCCTTTTTGGTCGGGGTCGGGATCTGGACGTGGGCGATCTGGCCGAGGTTCGCAGTGGCCATCTGGCAGGACCCGCGCGCGTGGGCATCCGGCTCGGTGGGAGAGGGCGCGCCGACCGCTTTCCTGTGGGTGCACGCGTTGCTTATCGCCGCGTCCCTGGCCATCGGCACGACCGTCGGCGTCCTCGGCATCCGCGGATGGCTGACCGCACGCCGAAGTGAAACGTCCTGACCTGGGGAAACGTCAGCGGGGCCAGAGTGTGACGCGCGACGCTACCCGCCGATTTGACGATCAAACCCACGGACGCGTAACTTTCTCTCTGCCAGCGCGGAACGGGGCAAACGGGACGAAGGTCCTGGAGGACCGAACCGGACTGGCAGCCGGGTCAGGTAGGGGTTCGCTCCTGCGGGGCACGGTTCGGGCGGGGCTTGCCGGATCTGCCAGGAGGCGGATTTGGTGCAGCGAAACCGACCGGGTAAGGTTCACGACCGGCAGGGAACCGGGCGCGACTGCGGGACACCGCAGCGGCCGGCCTGCCAAATCCGACGACCTGACACAGCGGTACGCTGCTGCGTGAGTGCGCCGGGGCCAACCCGCACGAAGCATGACAGACCGGGACACACCGGTTTGACACGGCGGAGACGGTGAGGTAACGTAGTAAAAGTGCCCGGCGCGAGAGCGGCGGGGACACGGAACGGAAAGCCCCGGGATGGGGTTCCACGAATGTGGAGCTTCTGATCGGTGTGTGGTTGTTCTTTGAGAACTCAACAGGGTGCTTGTAAAGCCAGTGCCAATTATGATTTATACC
>NZ_JBNCKT010000202.1:0-5009 GCF_049841675.1 Micromonospora sp. DT4 | reverse complement strand
ATGCTGCTCCAGGACTCCTGATCTACCCGGACCTCGCGATCCAAGGTTCAAGTGTCCAAGATCAAGGGGGAAGGCCCTACCAGCCCGTCTGGCAGCACCATGGGAGCGGCAGAGGACGCGCTTTCGGCACGTCGGCAACGGCTTGCCACCTGTCGGTGCGTGGCTGTGCCCGGTTGGCTGCTCGGCAGCGTCAGCCTCGCGGTCGCTTCGATCGGTATCGGCCTGCGCCTACGATCCGCCGAGCTATCCGGCCTCGCGACCTTGGCAGTGTGGTTGGTCGTCCTCTACAGCGGGGCGCTGCTCGCGGCCGTCGACATCGCCGTGCGCCGTCTGCCCACTCTGGTCATCGCCGTCGCGGCGGCAACGGTCTTCGCCATCCTCGCTGCCGAGGCGGCCATGACCGCTGACGGGCGGCGGCTCATCATCGCTGCCGCTGCCGCTGCCGCTGCCGCTGCCGCTGCCGCTGCCGCTGCCGCTGCCGCTGCCGCTGCCGCTGCCGCTGCCGGCGCGGCGCTCGGCGGCGGATACCTACTGCTCGCCCTCCTCGCCGGCAGCGGCATGGGACTCGGCGACGTACGCTTCGCCGCCCTACTCGGCACCGCCCTCGGCACACTCGGCTGGGATGCAGTACTCCTTGGCGCAGTCCTGCCATACCTGCTCGCAGCGCCCACCGCGCTCATCGGCTTGGTTCGGCGAGGTAACAGCATCGCCTTCGGCCCCTACCTGATGGCTGGTGCCATCGCGGCGCTCCTGCTCGTTGCTTAGGAACAGCTCACGGCGGGTCGCGGCGTTGCCTGCGAATCTATTACGTGTGCAGGCTATTGATCCCTCACCGTTACACCGAGGCCGAGCGCGCGTACCTGTTCGGCCAGCTTGTCCGCTGCCGAGGCATCCACGACGAGCTGCAGGGTGCCCTGCAAGTACGAGATAGTGCCTTCATCCAGCATTGAGTAGAGAGTCCGGAAAACCTGGGCCATCCCTTCGCTCTTGTGCGGTTGCTGGAAGAGGTTACCGACTAGCGGGAAGGTGACGAACTTTTCAGCGGGCGTGTGGTCGGTGGATTCTCCCGTGCCGCTGGTACCTCCCGGTGCTTCGGAACCTGTCGAGCCAGCGCCGCTCGTGCCGCCGGGTTGCGGCTTCGGCGTGTCAGCGGTGGGCTCGTCGGCTCCAGGGTCCTCACAAGTGAGCGGGCGCGCGAGGCGCAGCCCGACCGAGGCGAGATTGACCTGGCTTGAGTCGGTGACCGCGACTGGCTGGGACGAGCCGTCCACGATCGCGAGTTCGTCCGACGCGACTGCGCTGTAGATCGCCTCTTGCAGGTCCGCCTCACCGGTGTACAGCAACGGGAGACGGGGGGTGTTCCAGAACGCGTCGCGGATCTCAGACAAGGGTCGTCCATAGTCCTGATCGCGCAGGTGATAGAGCAGCACCCGAGCGGTGAACTGTCCGGCGTCGAAGACTTTCTCCTTGTCGGCGAGCGCCTTCCATACCTGGGTGCCGTCCAGGGCGCTCTGGTTCTCGTCCTCGAAGGTGACCTGGTCGAGCGCGCGGTCCGCGTCTGGATTGGGTTGCGCCAGATAGGCCACATGCTGGTATGCGCGTTTGACCGCTTTCTCCAGCTCGAGTTTCGCGGCCGTCAGTTCCTTGTTCCCCATGGTGGTGAGATCGGCGTCGGCTTGCACCTCGGGCGCCGAGAGCGCCCGATGGCGGGCCAGGTACTCCACCGCGAGGGCCCTCGCCCGGGCTCGGCGTTGGGTGTTGGCGACGGCGAACACTGCGGAGGAGGCCCACTCGACAGGCAATCGTGCGGTGCCTTCTCCGAGGCCGACGGCGACCTTGAGGGCCTGGATGGTCTGCTGCTCGATCCCGTTGCGCAGGGAGAATTGGGCCGGATCGAGGATGAACAGCCGGGTGGTGCGGGCGTCGTCGAGCCCGGCGGTTGCTAGCACCTCGGTCGGAGTCCGAGCGAGGTCGGCGGTGATAAACCGTTTGACCTTGAATGGGCCTGTGTTGGCCAGTCGCTGCGCGAACTCGACGATGACGTGATCACTCGTCGTCGGTGACGGTTTTGCGCAGCGAGTTGACCAGCGTGCGGTAGGTCAGCTTGGTCGACAGGTAGTACCGCGCCGGCTTGTTGTTGCCCTGCCCGGCGATCGCTTCGACTGCGCTCATGCCCTTGTCCTGATTGACCAGGTCGGCGACGACGCCGTCGGCGTCAGTGAGCGTGAAGTCGGAGTCCGGGGCGGCGAGGGCTGCCTTGACCTCTGGGGCTGAGGCGCCGCGCCGTCCGCCTGGGCGGGAGCCGACGATGCTGGTGAGGAAGATGAAGGTCGCGCCCCGTTCCGCAGCTCGGGGGTTGGTGGCCGACCATGGGACGGGTTCGCGTTGCAGGTCGAGCCTGCGGGCGGCGCCGCCGTCGTCGTTCTGATTGACGATCTCGTTCTCGGCCAGCGCACGGAAGTTCGCGACTGTGCGTTGGTCACCGACGAGGCCGGAGCCGAGGATCGCCTCGCGTACGTTGTTGTTCGACAGCGGAAGGTCGCCGGGACCGATGAGCGGCGGAGCCCAGTCTCCCTACTTGCCGCGCTGCTGCAGCGCATAGACCGACGCGGCGAAGATGCGGATGGTGGATCTGACCTTCTGGAAGCCGGTCACGGTGGCCCACTCGTGCTCGGCCAGATGCATCAGCATGGGGTGGAAGGGGTACGTGCGGCGTACCTCGCGAAGGAAGTCGCTACGCCACGTCCCAGGGATGTTGTCCCAGACGTTCTTGGTCCACGGTTTGTCGGTGTGGATGCCGTCGAACGCGTGGGCAGCCGCGACGACGATTTCCTCCGGCGGCGCCTGGTCGAACAAGCGTCGGCGGAGGATGTCCGCGAAGTCGGCGTTCGCGGTCGCGGTCGCCGGCAGGCCGTTGCGCTCCAGCAGCCGATGCAGGCGTGGGACTTACCGCCGCCCATGCCTTGGTCCAGACGTGTGAGCGCCCGGGCCTTGGTGTAGTCACTGCCGCCGCCGAGACGGACGGAGATCTCGGCGAGCAGGCCGACGAGCAGATCTGTGGGATAGGTGATCTCTGCGTAGTAGGTGGCGTCGGCGTAGGCCGGCCGCAACGTGCCTGTCGCGTAGACGGCGTTGAACAGCGACATCTGCACGTCGTCGATCTGCCCAGCGGCGTTGATGACCTCCGGTCGGATGCGGATCGCGTCCCACCACGGGGTCATCCTGGCGCCGCTCATCGTCGTCCCCTCACCTCGCGCGGATGCAGCCTCGCGGACGCCCCGATCGCCTCGGCGGCCTCCGTGAGTTCGGTCAGAATAGTGGTTGCTGAGCGTCCTGTGCCGCCTGCGTCGTGTTGGCGGACTTCGCCGCGCTGAAGATGCCCGACTGGTTGCGCAGGATCCGGGTCCATCCGATCGCGTCGGCGTCGCGCTCGGGCAGCCGGTCTGCCAGGAATTTCATCGCTGCCCATAGGTATGGGTCCTCGCTGTCACGGCCGGACGAGGACAGGACCTCACCGACGGCGCCGAGGCCATCGCGTTGCGCCCTGCCCATCGCCAACACGACATCGATGACTGGGGAATCGCTGGTGATGGTCGCCTTGAAACGCGCCGACGCGACGAACTGGCAACCGTCGCTCGCGCTGGGTACGAGGTCCTTGACGTCACTCATGTCCAGGTCTGCGGCTAGGACCTGCCAGCGCAGCTCAGACTTAGCGACCAGTTGACGGCCGAACAGCCGGACCCACCACAGCGCGAACCGGGTGCGCGGGTCGAAGGCCTGTAGCGGATGCCGGTCGACGTCCACCGCCATCGCGTCCTGAACAGCCCGACGGGCAAGGACCAGATATCGGTCGATCTCGACAGGCTCAGCGCGGCTGTCGAGGATGCGGGTGTAACGGCCGACGATTTCCATGGCTGGTCCCGCCGAGGCCATGAGCATGTCTGTCGGCGCGAGGCCCGCACGCTCCCAGTCGCGGACTCGACGGGCGATTTCCTCGCGGATTTGCATCTCGACGGCTGCGGCCCGACCGTCCTTGCGGTTCGGCATTGCTGGGCGGCAGGCCATCGTCAAGGTGGTGACGATGTTCGCCGACCCGGCAGCCGCACCGCCGGCTTCCGTCTTCGCGGGCCACGAAGCAGACATCACCAGGTCGGCGGCGGTGATGGCTTGTAACAGGCGATGCCAAACCTCCGGGTCCCCGTGCCCGAAGACGATAGTGACGACGCCGTCATGAGCGACGACCCTGCGGGCTTCGGAGAATGCTTGGGCGATCATCCGATCGTAGTGATCGGTGGTGCGGTGATCGTTCGCCGGACCGCCACCGCGCTTGACGATGACCTCCGAACCCTTCTCCTGGACCCCGTCCGGGTGAGCAGTGATCGCCACGGATGGATCGGCGACCTGCATGGCACGTTTCGCCCACACGTAGAACATGTCGCTGGAGTCGCTGTAGTCGATCATGTCGTCGTAAGGCGGGTCCGTCACGACAGCGTCCATGGAAGCGGTGCGAAAGCGCACCCCGGTAGCGTCACCGCGTTCGATGGTGGCCGGGACGCTACCGGCGCGAAGCAGGATGTTCCGCATCGCGGTAAGGGTCTGCGACGCCAGCGAGTGCCAGGAGCCGGGTCCGTCGGAGAGTCCACCCTCGAACCAGTCATAGGAGAACGAGACTGCAGACTGGTTGACGAACAAGTCACCGATCTGGCATCCGCCGGCCTTCTGCAGGCGGGCGCCCCTGGAGGACCGACGCAACTTCCGCATCATGGCGGCAGTGGCGAAACCGGCCAGCGCGCGCACATAGTCGGTGCTCAGGCCAGCGTCGAGACAGATTTGAGAACATTCGTTAATCGCCCGCGACAGCCTGACGAAGCCTAGGGCTTGGCGATCCTCGAACAGGTCGCCGTACACCTTGTCGCCGTAGTTGACGGATTGGATGTACGTATTCAGCTTGAGTTGATCGGCTGAGCGGGGCTGCGGTCTACTGTGGTGGCTGTGGCTGGCATGATCTT
>NZ_JBNCKT010000201.1:0-5044 GCF_049841675.1 Micromonospora sp. DT4 | reverse complement strand
ACCACCCACGCAGACGTCATCAACCCCGACCTGCTCGCCTTCATCCGCGCCTGATCCACCAACGCCGGCGACGCGGAACCCCTCCGCGTCGCCGGCACCTCCCTCAGCAGCCGACGAAGGTCGGGCTGTCTGACGTGCCGCCCAGCGCCACACGAAGCCCGCCCTTGACCGGCGACCACGAGTGTGACCCGATGGACTTGGCGCCTGTCGAGGTCGTAGGACGTCACCGCCACAGCCGCCGCCGTGTTGTGCGGTGTGCTCGGATTGACACTCACGCAGTCACACACGGTGCTGTACATGCCTCTACGCGCTCACGCTCAAGCCGCCCGAGACCACCAGCCCAGCCGTGTACGAACCGGTGGCACACCGTGAAGTAGCGGGCGGCACGATAGGGGCCGCAACCGCCGGCAGCCAAAGTGGCGCCTGTTTTCGGCCGGGCCGGGTCTCGAACCATCTCCGTCCTACCAGCAGGCACCTACTCGCCCATCTTGAAAGGGCTGACGCCATGACCGGCAAACTGCATCACCACACCACACTGCACGGCCATCCGATCGGCACCGCCACCGGCCGGGCGACGGCGGCCGAGTTCATCGGCACCTTCGTGCTGGTCCTCACGATCATCGCCACCGCCACCCAGGCGGCCCTGAACACCCCGATCGCCGGCGCTGCCTACAGCTCCGAGACGGTGGCCTTCGCCGGCGCGGCGGCCATCGTCATCATGGCGGTGACCCTCGGCGGCGTCAGCGGAGCCCACCTCAACCCGGCAGTCACCGTGGCGCTGGCCTTGACACGCCGCTTCCCATGGTCTCAGGTGCCGTCCTATGTCGTCGCTCAGCTCGCCGGTGCACTGTTGGCCGCAGTGACGGCCTGGGCCGTCGAAGGCGAACAAGCTCGCTCGGCGGCCGGGCTGGGCGCGACCACCCCAGCCCCTGGTGTCAGCGGCATCCGGGTCTTGCTCGTCGAAGCACTGGTCACCTTCCTGCTGGTCCTCGTCGTGGTCGCGGTAGCCGCCGACAGCCGCCTGTCCCGCCTCGCCGGCGGGGTCGCCATCGGCACCGCACTCGCCGCAGCCATCCTGATCAGCGGGCCGATCACCGGCGCCGGAGTCAATCCCGCGCGGGCCCTCGGCCCAATGATCGTCGCCGGCAACCTCACCGACTGGTGGGCCTACCTGATCGGCCCCCTTGTTGGCGGCGCCGCCGCTGCGGGGCTCTACCGCGGACTGGCGTCCGCAGCGCCGACCACAAAAGAGAGCACGACCATCACCTCGGCTCAGTGACATTCGACCTGCTTCGTACGGGATGGGCTGCTCGGCATTGAACACAGCCAGGGCCTCCGGTGCGCGGCGCCCACGCCGTACTGGGCCGGCGCGACTCGTCATCGAGTCCACGCTGATCGTCCACTCGATCACATTCCGGATGCCGCCCTGATTCGGTCAGGATCTTCGCCACCACGACCTGTCCGCGTCGATTGATCGAATGGGCCGGTCAGACGTCACGTCAGGAGTTCTGCTTCTGCAACGGCGCACAGAGTGGTCGACGTTGGACTTCTCATTCGCGACCTCACTCCCCCGGCCCGCTACTTCCTCCGCCCGCCGGACAGTGGGAACAGGCAGAGGCGACCATCTACAGCGTGATGTACGCGTACCGGGCTCGCCAGTGACGAGCCCGGTACGCGCCGCGTCCGGCAGCCTATAGCCCGCCTGACCAAAGCACGCGCGGATGACCTGATGGCAGTCGTCCACCCCGGGCGAGGTCGGGCACGCGCGTCGTACGGAGCCGTAACTGGAGCGTGGCCAGATCCCCGGTCACCACGACGCGGCGCGCGAGAAGCGCGGTGGGCTACTTCGATGGCGTACGTGCCCACGATTTTCGGGGAGAGGCGCCCCGGAGAGCGTCCCGGCCGGGAGGGTCGCGGCGAGTCGCGAGCACGCTGCCTGGCTCGGCAAGGTGCTCGGAACATTGCGCCGGACGTCGTCACGTTCACCGTCGGCGTCCCCACTCGCGCGTCGCATGCCGTCCGGCTGTACATCGCCGGCCGCGCTCACCGGTAACTCTGCGGCCGAGCAGACGGGGCCGCGTCCGGCGCGTTGCCCCGGCAGCATTCCAAGACAGCCGGGAGGATCGAGAACCCTCGGGTCGGCATGTTCATGGCCTGCCGCGCGGACAAGGGCCACGCGTTGATCGATCGGCAGCTGTATTCGCCGCAGGCCCGAATGGACGACCAGGCTGACAAGATCTGAATTCGCTTGTGAGTTATCTACCGGGTTGAGGGCAGACGAAGCTTCCTTCAATTTCCACCAGTAAAGATTCTGCCGCAAGCCCTGCCACGAGAATGAGCGTGTTGCCGGGGAAGTCGCCTTCGGGAAACCACTCGGCGTAGATTTCATTACGGACTGCATTGAACTCGTCGAGATTGTCACGGCCGACTATAAACGTCGTCAGCTTGATCAGATCGGCGGGTTTGGCGCCCTGCGATGCCAGCAGATTCTCGATGGCGGCGAAGACGAGACGGGTCTGATTGGCAGCGCCGGCAGGAATGATCCCGGCCGATGTCGGTGTGGCAATCTGCCCAGCGAATGTTGCCACGCGGGTGTTTGCCGCCGTGATGGTGAGCTGGCTGTACTTCCCGCTCGGCGCGGGGGCAGATGCAGGATTCAAGCGCTGTAGAGCATCCATGAGGTCGGTCCGATCCGTGCGGGTACTATTGCGTGATGTGACCGTGTTACGTGACGCTCTCATGAAATCATGGCCGAAAGGCGCTTGGTCGCCCGGCATCGCAGCCGAGGCCGCCGCCCGTCTCGTCGCCAAGTCCCCACCTGTCGGAATCTCGCTGACCGCAACGGTGCCGGTGAACTCGTCGACCGTCGCCTCCAGCACCGGGGATGGGAGTTCTTTCGCCGGCAGCGGACCGCTGGGCCCGGCTGTGAGGCACGGCACCTCGGGATGACCGAAGATGGTCGGCCCCGACCACATCCCTACAGCATGAACTTTGACAGTGAAACGGCCGAGGCCGAGTGGATGTACCTGTACGGAAAGGTCGCACCGGCCGCACTCGGGGCCACGGTTGCCCGTCTGCGCAGCGGCGTCGTCTTCCACATGCGGTTCGACCCGATCGACTACTGGAGCCAGGCACTCGGCTTCACCGAGCCGGTCACCGCCGATCTGCTCGACGAGGTCGTGGCGCACTATGAGGAGCTGGGCGCTGAGACGGCCACCCTGCACTTCGCTCCGGACCTGCTGCCGCCCGACTTTGAGGAGCTGGCCGCCGCTCGGGGCATCGTCAAGACGGGTGCCAAGGTGAAGCTTGGCGGCGAGGCTGCCGCCGTGAAGAGCGCGCCGACCGATTTCCGGATCGCGCCTGTCACCGCCGGCGACGCCGCGGAGTTCGGCGAGGTGATCCTGACCGGATTCGGCGCTCCGGGCACACACCTGGCCGAGATGATCGCGGCGAGCGTCGGTGAGCCGAATTCGTACCCGTTCGCGGCCTGGGACGGTGACACCATGGTCGCTGGCGCGGTGCTGCTGGTCCACGGCGACGTTGGGGCCCTGCACTCGGGCGGCACTTTGCCGGCGTACCGCAATCGCGGAGCCCAGTCCGCGCTGATCTCGGCGCGCGCCGAGGCAGCGCGCAAGGCCGGATGCCAGTGGGTCATCACGGAAACGGCATGCCCCAATCCGGACCGGGTGAACAGCTCATACAACAACATGCGACGCGCCGGGCTGGAGGAGTGCTATCGGCGCGCGGTGTGGCGGTGGACCCGGAAAAACTAGTACGGGAGGCGCCGGGGCGACGCCTCTTAGCTTTGCCAGCGAGGTCCTTCCCGCGCACTAATACTCCAACGTCACTTGACTTCGGCGTTTGAGTATTAGTGCGCGGGTATGAAGACGGCCACCGCGTTGATCATCGATGGTTTGTGAGGACAACCGAAGATTGTGCGGTGGCTGCGTGCCACAGCGTGGACCCCAGCCGGGTGGCGGGTCATCCTGGACGAGGCGGTGACGCGTGTCGCTGACCGGTTCGTGCGGGCCGAGCCACGCCGGACCGCCGGGCAGTTCGTGGAAGGGCTGCTGTCGGGCGTGGAACGAAAGACCTACTGGTCTCTTACGGAACGGGCGGTGCACGACGATCCGCAGGCGATGCAGCGGCTGCTGCACACGGCGGTGTGGGACGCCGATGGCGTCCGCGACGACATGCGTTCCTGACTGATGAACAGCTCGGGCACCCCGATGCGGTGCTGGCGACCAATGAGACCGGCTTCGATCGTCCGAGACCGGCCGGACCACGAGTGCGCCACAGCCGGGTTGGCTCTAGATAGGCACCGGATGGGACGTCCGCGCTGGCGGCGAGCAACGACGGTCGTGCGCCCTGTTGCGGCGGCTGCCCGATGATGGCGGTCAGCACTCGCAGCGCGGCCATACTGGCTCGGTGTTTGGGGTCCACCGCACACTCACGTGCTGGGCCCCACCGCGCCGTCGAACTCAACCGTTCGACTTAACCTCTGCCGCCCAGTGCCGCGGACCGGGGCTCCGCCCTGCGGAAAGCAGCGGACAAATGATCAAGGGCGGGTTCCCCGTCATCCGGAAACCCGCCCTTGACCTGCTGTTTCTTGGTGGAGCTGAGGGGATTTGAACCCCTGACCCCCTCGATGCGAACGAGGTGCGCTACCAGTCTGCGCCACAGCCCCCCACCGGCGAACCGGCTTCGGTCCCACCCGGCTAACACCGGGCGGGCCGGCAGCAAGGCTAACAGGTCGCCAGCCTCCACCGCGAATCCACCCCCGGTGCGCCGCCGTCGCCTGCACTGAGATCGACTCGACGTCCGGCAAACCGGGGCATCTCAGCCGCCCTCCCTTGAGGGAGCCGAGCCAATCAAGTGCTGCGGGCCCGTGCACGCCTTGATCGACACAACATCGCGGCATCGCGAATGTGGGGCATCAGCTCGCAGTAATACCCCCGCATCGGCGACCTAGTACGGCAGCCGTACTTCGTGATCATGGCTGAGGCGGGCGGGAACAGGACGGCCGCCGCGTGATCTTGAGTCT
>NZ_JBNCKT010000200.1:0-5060 GCF_049841675.1 Micromonospora sp. DT4 | reverse complement strand
GAAAGCCTTGTTCGGCAAGCCAGAAGTCCGCTACGCAGCCGGCTAACCACGGCACCTTTGGGTTACTGGTCAATAACTGGCGGTGTAGCGGCCCTTCGCCGGCCAGTGCGCGACGGACACCATCGCGGGGAAGCCGGTGTGGTACAGCCTCGGCTCGAAGACGCCGTTGACCATGAAGTACTCCTGGACCGGCTTGTCCAACCGCTTCGGCTCGCCGTGCGACCAGCCGCTGTCCACCCGCGACCCGTTCGGGCCGGTGAGGGTGAAGTGCGCGTTGGCGGCCGGTTTCTCCGTGAAGTACAAGCCGACCTGGGCGAGAGGCTGGCGCACCACGGTGCCGGTCAGCGGGGTGGAGGTCGCCAACTGGCCGTGCGCGGACGCCGGGGCGGCGGGCAGCGCCAGCGACGCCACCAGCAGCGCGGCCAGCACCGCGAGGGTACGACTCACGATGTTACCGACAGTGACGAGCCTCGATCGCATTCGTTCATCATGGTCATATCCCCGTCGCCGAACAAGACGTAGAGTTCACCCTCCGACGGTCATCTCGACACCCCGTCCCCCCGCGTCGTTCGGAGTCCGCCCGTGTCCGTCCCCGGTTCGCGCCCCGCCGCCCGCCCCGCCGCCCTCCTGGTCACCGGCCTGCTCACCGCCCTGCTCGCCACGGGCTGCGGCCAGGACGACGACCCGTCCGTCGCCGCACCCTCGACGGCGGCGACGTCGGCCGCCGCGCCGACCACCGCCGCCGCGTCGGCCACGACGGGCAGCCCCACTCCCGCCGCCACGCCCAGCACGCCCGCGGTCGACCGGGAGATCACCGTGACCGTCGCCAAGCGCCGGGTCACCCCACCGACCGGCCGGGTGACCGTGACCAAGGGCCAACTGGTCCGGATCACGGTCACCTCGGACGTCGCCGACGAACTGCACGTGCACGGCTACGACCTGGGCGCCCGTCTTCCGGCCGGCATGCCGGGCGCGGTGGAGTTCCGGGCCGACAAGACCGGGCTGTTCGAGGTCGAGACGCACGAGACCGAGCTGGTGCTCTTCCAGCTCGTCGTCCGCTGATCTCCGATGTCCGCCGCTCCCACGCTGCTGGCACACGGCGTCGGCGGCCGTCAGGACCTGCCGATCACGCTGCCCGAGCTCGTCGTCGCCGCCGTCCTGACCCTGGTTGTCACCTTCCTCGCTCTGGGCCTGCTCTGGCGTGAACCGCGCCTGGACCGGGACGCCGCCGGTGGCCGACCGGTGCCGGACCGGCTGGCCCGCCTCCTCGACGCCTCCGCGTTCCGGTGGACGCTGCGCGGACTGGGGCTGCTCGCCGCCGGCTGGTTCTGCGTCGGCCTGCTCGCCGGGCCGGACACCCCGGACAATCCCACGGCCGGTGCGCTCTACGTGCTCCTCTGGGTCGGCCTGGTGCCCGTCTCGCTGCTGCTCGGTCCGGTCTGGCGGGTGGTCAACCCGCTACGTACCGCGCACCTGCTCGGCGCGCTGGCGGCGCGACGCGACCCGGCGCGCGGCGTCCGCGAGCTGCCGGCCGGCCTGGGCCTCTGGCCCGGCGCGCTCACCCTCTTCGGATTCGTCTGGCTCGAACTGGTCGCACCGGACCGGGCCACCTTGCCGGTCATCACCGCGTGGCTGGCCGGGTACGCCGTGGTGCTGCTGGCCGGCGCCGTGCTGTTCGGCGCGGACTGGTTCGACCGGGCCGACCCGTTCGAGGTCTACAGCGCGCTCGTCGGCCGGCTCGCTCCGATCGGCAGGGCCGCCGACGGTGTGCTGGTGTGGCGCAACCCGCTCGACGGGATCGCCGGGCTGCGACCCCGTCCCGGACTGGTCGCCGTGGTGATCGTGCTGCTCGGCTCGACCATGTTCGACAGCCTCTCCAACGCGCCGGCCTGGCTGCGCTTCGCGCAGGAGAACGGGCTGCCCCCGGTGGTCACCGGCAGCGCCGGACTGGTCGTGGTCATCGGGGCGGTCGCCGTGGCGTACCTCGCCGCCACCGGCGTCGCGGCCCGCGTCGGCCGCACCGGGCGGGCGGACGCCGCGGGCCCGGCCGGCGCTGTCGCGCCCCGGCGTGTGCCGGGCGAGATCGCGCACTCGATCGTGCCGATCGCGGTGGGCTACGTGGTGGCGCACTACTACTCGCTGCTGATCCTGGAGGGTCAGCGCACCGTCGCCCTGCTCTCCGATCCCCGCGACACCGGAGCGGACTTCTTCGGCACCGCGGGCTGGGAACCGCACACCGCGCTGGTCACCCCGTCCGGGGTGACCAACCTCCAGATCACCGTCATCATCGTCGGGCACCTGCTCGGTACGCTGCTCGCCCACGACCGCGCCCTGTACCTGTTCCCCCGGGCGCGGGCGGTCGCCGGTCAGCTCCCGCTGCTCGCGCTGATGGTCGCCTACACCGTCGCGGGGCTGCTGCTGCTCTACGCCGGTTAGGCGCCTCCGCGCCCACACGACAGGATGAGGGCGTGGACTCTGCTCTTCGGCGCTACCTCGACGATCTCGTGGACACCGCCCGGGACGTGCTCGGCGACGACCTCGTCGGCGCGTACGCGGCCGGTTCGGTGGGGCTCGGCGCGTACCAGGCCGGCCGCAGCGACGTGGACGTGGCGCTGGTCTGCGTCGACCCGCTCCCCGATGCCGTCAAGCGGACGCTGGTGGCGCGGCTGCGACACGAGGCGCTGCCCTGCCCGGCGCGCGGGCTGGAACTGGTCGTGTACCGGCGGGTGGTGGCCGCCGCCGGCAGCCCCGAACCCGGCTTCGAGGTCGAGCTGAACACCGGACGCGCCATGCCGTTCCGCCGCACCCTCGACCCGGCCGACCGTCCGAGCGCGGACGGCCGGTTCTGGTACGGGCTGGACCGCAGCATCCTGCACCAGAGCGGAATGCCGCTTGCCGGTCCTCCGGCGGCGGAGGTCTTCGCCGACCTCCCCCCGGACGCGCTGCGTCGCCTGTTGGTCGAGGCGCTGACCTGGTGGC
This sequence comes from Micromonospora sp. DT4, assembly GCF_049841675.1. Taxonomy (NCBI): domain Bacteria; kingdom Bacillati; phylum Actinomycetota; class Actinomycetes; order Micromonosporales; family Micromonosporaceae; genus Micromonospora; species Micromonospora sp. DT4. The sequence goes on along the minus strand of NZ_JBNCKT010000200.1, from coordinate 2,081 downwards.
TGGCCCTGCCGACGCCGTCGGACGACGAGCCCGCGCCCGGCGTCCAGGACGCGGTGCTCGGCGCCTGCCGCTCCCTGGTGCGGTACCGCGACGGCGTCTGGCTGTCCAAGGTGGCCGCCGGTCAGCGGCTCGTCGACACCGGCGACCCGGCCGACGTGATCCGCCGGGCGATCGCCGCGCGGCACGGCGGCCCACCGCCCACCGGCCGCGAGGCCCGCGCCTTCCAGGAACGGGTACGCGCCGAGATCGCCGGCTGACCCCGTTGGCGACGCGGCCCTAGCGTCCTGCGCCTGAAGTTCGTTGATTATGTGTAGTGTGTGTTGTATGCCGAAGACTGGACGGCCGAAGGTCGAGTTGGTGTTGACCGACGAGGAGCGCGCGACGTTGGTGCGTTGGTCGCGGCGGGCGAAGTCTTCTCAGGCTCTGGCCTTGCGGTGTCGGATCGTGTTGGCGTGCGCGGAGCCGGGGGCGACCAACAATCAGGTGGCCGCCGATCTGCGGGTGTCGCGGCCGACGGTGGGTAAGTGGCGGAGCCGGTTCGTGCAGCGGCGTCTGGACGGTCTGGTCGACGAGGATCGACCGGGTCGTCCGCCGTCGATCAACATCGACCAGGTCGAGGAGGTGCTGGTGTCCACGCTGGAGGGAACGCCCAAGGACGCTACACACTGGTCCCGTAAGTCGATGGCCGAGAAGTCGGGGTTGTCGAAGTCGACGATCGGGCGGATCTGGCGCACGTTCAACCTCAAGCCGCATCAGGCCGACACGTTCAAACTGTCGACGGACCCGTTGTTCATGGAGAAGGTCGTTGACGTGGTCGGGTTGTATCTGGATCCGCCGGCGGGCGCGGTGGTGCTCTCGGTGGACGAGAAAGCGCAGATCCAGGCGCTCAACCGCTCCCAGCCAGTCCTGCCGATGATGCCCGGCATGCCCGAACGGCGTACCCACGACTACGTGCGCAACGGCATCACCAGCCTGTTCGCCGCATTCAGCGTCGCCGACGGCACCGTCACCAGCGCTCTGCACCGACGACACCGGGCGGTGGAGTTCAAGAAGTTCCTCGCCCGCATCGACGCCTCGGTCCCCGCCGAGTTGGACGTCCACCTGATCTGCGACAACTACGGCACTCACAAGACCCCCGCGATCAAGGCGTGGCTGGACAAACACCCGCGTTTTCACACGCACTTCACCCCGACCAGCTCGTCCTGGATCAACCAGGTGGAACGCTGGTTCGGCTTCCTAACCGACCAGATGATCCGCCGCGGCACCCACGCATCCGTACAGGCACTGGAAACCGACATCCGCTCGTGGATCGCCAACTGGAACGAGAACCCCCGTCCCTTCGTGTGGACAAAGACCGCAGAAGAGATCATCGAGTCCCTCGGCCGATTTATTCAACGAATATCAGGCGCGGGACGCTAGGTGCTTGTTACCCGGGGTCAGACCGATTTCGGCTCGACCCCGGGTAATCGGGCCGCAAACGGGTACAGGTGGGCCATGAAGTCGACCTGGAAGCCCCATGAGAAGCACGGTGGCCTGACGGACAAGGACAAGCGCGAGTTGCCGGAGACCGTCTTCGCGTTCCCCGGCAAGCGCAAGGAGCCGATGACTGACGCGGGCCACGTCCGCAACGCGATCGCCCGCTTCGACCAGGTGCAGGGCGTCAGCGACGAGGACCGTGACCTGGCCTTCCAGAACATCCTCGCCGCTGCCAAGCACTACGGCGTCGAGGTCGCCGAGACGGACTGGCACCAACTCGGCCGACTGCCGCACACGCTGAACCCCGCGCACTGAGCGAGCCCGGCCCGGCCGGGTCGGGGGACGGTTCCCGCTCGGCGGTACGGCGGCTACGGCCTTGAGGTCTGCCGGGGCGGGGACATTCATTTCTCTGGTCTACCCTCGGCAGGGACGGCGCTGTGTCAGTGAAAGGCCCCTTGGGGGCAGCGCAGGGTTTGGTGGCGGTCGAGGGCGGATTGGCTGGTCTTCCACGTGTGCGCGAGCGGGAATAGTTATTGACCCGTAAGGCAAATAGTTGATGGTCAGGAGGCGGCGTAGCGGACTTCGGGCTTGCGGAACAAGGATTT
>NZ_JBNCKT010000199.1:0-5143 GCF_049841675.1 Micromonospora sp. DT4 | reverse complement strand
AGCCGACGCGCGTCCCGCACCGTAACGCCCATACACCCCAAACGATCACAAACCATTTGGGTTACGGGTCAAATAACCGGATCTTCGGGAGGCTGTGACGAGGGTTTTTTCTCCCGCCGAGACAACGTTTTCCGCCACGTGTCGACGGCCTACCTGGTTCGATGTCGATTCGATTACCGCCGCAATCCCGATCGGGAGAACGGCCGGAGGTGGCCACCCGAAGGGATCGACGCCGACGTCCACTCGCACCTAGCATGGCGACGAATGGATCTTCGCGACTGGCCCCTGCCGAGACCCGGCAACCAGCCCGACCGAAGTGCGACGCGCATGCGTCGGCCCCGCCATCTGGCACTTCTCAGCGTCGGCGTGTCCGGCGCACTGGCCCTGAGCGCGACACCGACACCGGCAGTCGCTCAGCCCACGGCACCCGCGCCCACCGGCATCGTGGTGGCCGACGGCATGACCCAACCGGTGTTCTCGCTCGCCGACGCCATCGAGGAACGGGTGTACGTCCAGACCCGGTGGACACCGACCACGACGGCCGTCCCGACCGGGTGGCGATCGACATCTCCCGGCCCCGGGAGACCGCCACCGAGGGCTTCAAGGTGCCGGTGATCTTCGAGCACAGCCCGTACCGCAAGGGCACCTGGGGCAACGTGCCGTACCCGAGCGTGCACGCCCGGTGGTTATGCCGGATCGCCCGGAGGACGATCGCCGACGCCGGCTCGCGCCCGGCCGACCCCGCGCCCCCAGCGCCTCCACCGCCTCGTCCGGGCGGTCCGCTGCCTCGTCCGGGGCCGCCGGGCCCGCCGGTCCGTGCGGAGGCCCGCGCGGCCGAGGAGCCGGATCAGCAGCCAGCAGAACAACGCCAACGTGCCGAACAGGGCGATGGTCACGATCCGCCAGCGCATGCTGTCGACCTGGAGCATCTCCGGCAGCAGCGCCGCGACGCCGGCGACCGCGGTAACCGAGAACAACCACTGGAGGCGTTGCTGGAACAGCGCCGTCTGCAACCCGAAGAGCTGGCTCAGATTGCTGCGTAGCAGTTCGAGGCGCTGCCGCGCGGCCTGCAGGTGCCGGGGAACCCGCAGCCCGTCGATGAGGAACGTGGCCACCGCGATGCGCATGGGATCGCGGTACATGAGGTCCACGTTGCCGACCTCGGCCAGACCTCGGCTCAGTTGCAGTTGGACCCGCGCCAGTTGGGTGATGCGCGCGCCGAGCGAGTGACCCGGCCCGACGAGTTCGTCGCGGTCGTTCGGGTCCACGCCCACCCACAGTTGGCAGAAGAACCACTGGGCGTGGATCTGGCCGTACATGTCCTGGACCATGCGGACCGCCGCCGGCGCTGCGTCCGCCCCGTCGTGCAGGACCGCCACGGTGGACCAGCCGGTGGTGCGGACCAGCAGACCGGGCAGGCGCAGCGGCCCGTCGTCGGCGGCCGGGCCCGAGGTCACCGGCAGCGCGGAGAGCCGCAGCAGCGACTCCACGAGCGGGTCGTCCTGGGCCAGCTCGGGACCGCGCAGGGCGAAGAACTGGCGCATGTTCTGGAACGGGTAGCGGCGTTCCCGGGGCTCGAAGCCGGCCGACTCGCGCAGGATGGCGCGGACCGCCTGGACGTGGGCGGACACCGTCAGCCCACCGTGTTCCCGGGGCTCGGCCTCGATCATGTCGAGGTGCCCGGCCAGGTTCGACGAGAAGGTGTCCAGGTCGCGCAGGTGCCGGAAGTAGTCGAGGGTGTTCTCGCGCACGAGGTCGTCGTAGAACCGGCAGATGTCCTCGGTGCTGGCCGCGGGCTGCGGCACGGCGAACCGCAGGTCCACCGAGATCACGCCGAGCGCCGGGTAGATCACGATCTGGGTGCTGGTGGCCCACGTCGTACGGCCGATGCGTACCGGCGACGTGCCGAGGGAGATCTGCAACACCGGCGGATGGGTGGCCAGGTACGAAATGTTGTAGGCCCGGGTCTCCTCGTGCTGGACGGCGTGGACCGAGGTGACGCCCAGGCTGGCCAGCAGCGGGAGCGCCGGCTCCACGTCCTGCACCGTGCCGCCGAGGTCGAACTTGACCGGCACGTACACGTGATCTATATCGAGGGTCACGTATACATTCTGGGCGTACGGCACAACCTGGTTAGGCGCCGACGCGGACTACAACTGGTCGACGTGGTCGCGCCACGAGTGCCGGGGCTCATAGCCGAGCACGCGCCGCGCCTTGTCGATGCTGAGCAGGGTCTCGTGCTCGCCGAGCTCCTTGCGGATCTCGACGCTCGGGTAGACCTCGGCCATCAGGCTGGCGCTCGATGAGGTCATGACCGTGTCGGCGTTGGCGATGATGAAGACGTCCGCGCCGGGCCGGTCGTACGCGAGCGCCCGCTCGACCGCCTGGGCGCCGTCGCGCGAGTCGATGTAACCCCACAGGTTCCACCGCCGCGAGCGCGGATCGGCGTCGAAGGAGGGGAACGGCAGGTAGTCCTCGACGTCCATCACGTTGGAGAACCGCAGGCCCACCATGACCAGCTCCGGGTCCCAGCGGCAGAAGTGCCGCGCCATCTCCTCCTCGAGGGCCTTGTTCAGCGAGTACGTCGACTCCGGCCGTGGCGCGTACTCCTCGTCGACCGGCGCGTACGGCGGCGGGGTGTCGAACGGCAGCCCGAGTACCGTCTCGCTGGACGCCCACACCACCCGTTTGATGCCGGCGGCCCGGGCGGCGGCGAAGACGTTGTACGTCGCGGCGGAGTTGTTCGCGAACGTGGCCGCGTTCGTCATCAGCCCGGGCGCCGGAACGGCGGCCAGGTGCACGACCGCCTCGACGCCACCGGCGTGCTCGTCGGCGCCCCCGGTGAAGGCCTCGACCACCTGCCCGTAGTCGGTCAGGTCGACGATGAGGAACTCGCCGTCGACGTCGCGGGGGTCACGGCCGCCGACGCGGTCCACGGCCAGCACGTCGACGCCGACGCCCCGCAGGTGGGCGACCACGGCGCGGCCGAGCTTGCCGGTGGCGCCGGTGACGACGACGCGTCCGGGGAGTGCGGAGTCGGTCATGAACCCATCCTCGCCGGCCGGCCCGGGCAGCTCGCACGCGGGTGCGTCCCTGTTCGCCACCCGCCGCTACGATCAGGAATCGAGAAGTGACCGCCGCCGATCCTCCCTAACATGACCAGCATGGACATCACCATTCACACGACAGTTCTCCCGCACGTCGACCCGGATGCCTCGGTGGCCTTCTACCGCGACGTCCTCGGCTTCGAGGTCCGCAGCGACGTCGGGAAGGGCACGATGCGGTGGATCACCGTCGGTCCCGTCGACCAGCCCGGCACGTCCATCCTGCTGGCTCCGCCGGCGGCGGACCCGGGCATCACCGAGAACGAGCGTCGCACCATCGCCGAGATGATGGCCAAGGGCACCTACGGGTGGATCCTGCTGGCGACCCGGGACCTGGACGGCACGTTCGAGAAGATCCAGTCCGGCGACGCGGAGGTCGTCCAGGAGCCGACCGAGCAGCCGTACGGCATCCGTGACTGCGCCTTCCGCGATCCCGCCGGCAACATGGTCCGTATCCAGGAGCTGCGCTGAGCCATGTGTCTCGCCGCCTGGGGGCGCGCACGCGCCGAGCAGCAGCTCCTGAACGACCTCGAACGACTGCGTCACGTGCCGGACCTGCCGTTGGTCGCGGCGGGGCGACCGAACCGATCAGGGATCACGAGGCCGACGGGAAGACATGGCGAGTGAGCCACCGCGCAGCCGTGACGAGCGGCTGAGGGACACGCGCGGGAGACTGGAGAACGACATCGACCTGTGGGTCGCCACGTCGGGCTCCCCCGGCGGCGCGCACCTCGTCCCTCTCTCCTTCCTCTGGGACGGGAGCGTGTTTCTCATCTCGACGCCGCGCGCCTCGGTCACCGGCCGCAACCTGCTCGGGGATCGTCGGGTGCGGCTCAGCCTGGGAACGACACGGGACGTCGTGATCGTCGACGGCGCCGCCGAGGCGGTGGACACCGCCGACCTCGGCCACGAGAGGCGAGCGGCGTTCGCCGCCAGGACCGGTTTCGACCCGAGCGGAAGCGCGGAGCCCTACCAGTACTTCGTGATCCGGCCGCGGCGCGTCCTGGCCTGGCGGGAGGCGAACGAGCTGAAGGGACGCGTCCTCATGCGCGACGGCAGTTGGCTCGATTGAGTCACCCGGCGTTCCGCGTGCCGCGTTCCGCGTCCTGGCGTGCGTGCGCCGGCCGGGTGCGTACCGTGCAGGGGTAATCGCTCATGAGGAGGAGATCCATGTCCAAGCCACCGCTTCCCGAGGCCGCGGTCGAGATGCTCAAGAAGCCGAACCCGGCTGTCATGACCACGCTTCGCAACGGTGGTCAGCCGGTGTCCGCCGCGACCTGGTACCTGTGGGAGGACGGCCGGATCCTGGTCAACATGGACGAGAGCCGCCGCCGGTTGGAGCACGTCCGCAACGACCCTCGGGTCTCCCTCACGGTGCTGGACGAGGCCGGCTGGTACACCCACGTCAGCATCGTCGGGCACGTCACCGAGCTGCGCGCCGACGAGGATTTCGCGGACATCGACCGCCTGTCCCGGCACTACACGGGCAATGCCTACCCCCGGCGTGATCGCGGTCGGGTCAGCGCCCTGATCGAGATCGACCGCTGGCACGGCTGGGGCTCGATGAAGGACAACAGCCAGGTCGGCTGACCCGCGGAGGCGGCGGTGGCGAATGAGCGGCTATTGACCGCTGAGCGTGATCGGCTTAACTTCATCAATCAGATAAGTGTCTTTACTAATTCTGCTTGATCCCTCGTGGGAGTGCCGATGCGTCAACTGCGCCACCGCCGCCTCACCGCCGTCGTCGCCCTGGCGACCCTGCTGATCACCGCCGCGCCGCCCGCCGCCGCGAACGCCACCGCCAGGCCCGACCGCCAGCCCGGCTACCACCGGGTCGGCTACTTTACCCAGTGGGGCATCTACGGCCGGGCGTTCCCGGTCAGGAAGCTCGACACCTCCGGGGCGGCGAGCCGCCTCACCCACGTCGACTACGCCTTCGGCAACATCAGCGAGGACGGCCGCTGTTATTGACCCGTAAGGCAAATAGTTGATGGTCAGGAGGCGGCGTAGCGGACTTCGGGCTTGCGGAACAAGGATTT
>NZ_JBNCKT010000198.1:0-5357 GCF_049841675.1 Micromonospora sp. DT4 | reverse complement strand
CCAAGATCATGCCAGCCACAGCCACCACAGTAGACCGCAGCCCCGCTCAGCCGATCAACTCAAGCTGAATACGTACCGAGCAGGCCCTGCCGATCGAGGAACGCGTTGTAGCCGCCGCCACCCGTACCGATCCGGATCGGCAGCACGGGATAGAGGCAGGCCGCCACGGTGAGGGCGGCCAGCGCCCAGTCGGCGACGGTGGGCCGGGTGCGTCCGGTGCTGTCGGCGGCTTGTCGCGGCCCGCGCAGACGGGCCCACCGCGGCAGGTCGGCCGGGTAGGCGAGGAAGACCAGCGGGAGTACGCCGGCCAGGAAGATGATGAGGTAGTACTTGCTGCCCTGCGACAGTGGGCGGAACACCTGCCAGAGAGACAGCGCGCCGACCGCCAGCGCCACCGTGCCGAGGAGCAGAGCCGCCGCCCCGGACAACACCCGGCCGGGCTTCTCGTCCTCGAACTGGGCCGCCAGGTCCCGGGTCGCCTGCCTAGCCGCGCCGTCGGCCCCGGCTGGTTCGGCGGCCCCGGCCGGTTCGGCGGGTTCGGCCAGTAACGGGGGCTCGGCCGGTGGACGTGGTCGGGGTGGTCCGTCACCGGTGCTCGTGGCGGCTTCGGCGTTGGCGTTCGTGGCGGGCTCGTCGACGGATGAGTTGGCTGGTCGGGCGGTTGACGGCGAACCATCGGGCGAGCTGACGGGCGACACAATGGGACGATACCCGTCGATCGGCTGATCGGGTGTGGCATTGATCGGCGTTTCGCATCCGGCGGGTCGGGCGCACGCGTATTTGCGTGGAGGGGTGTCGGACCTGGCGGTTAGGGTCGGGCGGTGACTACCGGGCGACCACTGATTGAGGCTCGTGGGCTGGTGAAGCGCTTCGGTGACTTCGCCGCTGTGGACGGCATCGACGTCGAGGTGCAGTCGGGTGAGGCGTTCGGTTTCCTCGGGCCGAACGGCGCGGGCAAGTCCTCCACCATGCGCATGGTCGGCTGCACCTCCCCACCGAGCGACGGTGAGCTGCGCATCCTCGGCCTGGACCCGGTGGCCGACGGGCCGGCGATCCGCGCCCGCCTCGGCGTGTGCCCGCAGCTCGACAATCTCGACCCGGAGCTGACCGTCCGGGAGAACCTGACCGTCTACGCCCGCTACTTCGGCGTCTCGCGGCGGGCGGCGCGGGCGAGGGCCGACGAACTGCTCGACTTCGTGCAGCTCACCGAGCGGGCCGACAGCAAGGTCGATCCGCTCTCCGGCGGGATGAAGCGCCGCCTGACCATCGCCCGCGCCCTGGTCAACGATCCGGACATCGTGCTGCTCGACGAGCCGACCACCGGGCTCGACCCGCAGGCCCGGCACCTGGTGTGGGAGCGTCTGTTCCGGCTGAAGCAGCAGGGCGTCACGCTGGTGCTCACCACGCACTACATGGACGAGGCCGAGCAGCTCTGCGACCGGCTGGTGGTGATGGACGGCGGGCGGATCGTCGCCGAGGGCTCACCCCGGGCGCTGATCGAGCGACACTCCACCCGCGAGGTGGTCGAGCTGCGCTTCGCCGCCGAGTCGCAGGCGCCGTTCGCCGACAAGCTCGACGGTGTGGGGGAGCGGGTCGAGGTGCTGCCCGACCGGGTCCTGCTCTACGTGCCCGACGGCGACGCGGCGGTCGCCGAGGTGACCGCGTTGGGGCTGCAACCGGCCAATGTGCTGGTGCGGCGCAGCAGCCTGGAGGACGTCTTCCTGCACCTGACCGGCCGTACCCTCGTCGACTGACCAGCCGCGCCGCAGATCTTGGACACTCTCCGTTAGCTGCTAACGGAGAGTGTCCAAGATCTGCTCTCGGTGCGTAGCTGCTCATCGGGCTCTGGCCCAGGTGAGGAAGCGGTCGGTCAGCGGATCGGTGCCGGGGAGGTCGCCGGCCGCCTCGTCCAGCAGCGTCGCGAGGTAGACCAGCAGGCCGGTCCGGTTCTCGCGGTACTGGCCGAGCAGCGCCAGCCGCGCCGGCGAGCACGGCCACGCCGCGCCGCAGACCCGGCAGCGCCACGACGGACGCGCCGCCACGTGTGGGCGGTAGCGGGGCATCGGCGCCTCCCATAGTCGTAGCCGGTGTGCTCGATGGGTGGGAGCGCCCCGTATCGGGGGTCACGGGGCGCTCCCGGCCTGGTTCCGCCCGCCGTCCGATCCCGTGAGCGGTTCCGCTGCGTGACAGTCTGGTGCTGGTCCGACTACGGTGGGAGGTTCCGCGCGCCGACGACCAGCGCGTACGACGGTCGGCCCGGCACGGTACGACGATGTACGGAGGTTGTCCGTGGAGAGTTCGTCCATGCTGGAGCACTTCGCGGAAGAGCTACGGCTGGCGCGGGCAGTCGGTGGCCTGTCCCAGGCGGCGCTCGCCGAGGCGTTGAGCTACTCGGGTGCGCTGGTCGCCAAGGTGGAGACCTCCGAGCGCCGGCCGAGCCTGGACTTCGCACGTCGCTGCGACGTCGTGCTCGCAGCCGACGGCAGGTTCGAACGCATCCAACGCCGGATCAGCCGGGAGACCGTCGTGCCGTGGTTTCGCGACTGGGCGGGCATCGAGCAGGAAACCACGGCACTGCGGTGGTTCGAGCCGCTTTACGTGCCCGGTCTGGTCCAGACCGAGGGTTACGCCCGCGCCGTCCTGGCCGGTGCCGGGCTCTTCGCGGCGGACGAGGTCGAGCAGCAGGTGACCGCTAGACTCGACCGGCAGAGTGTGCTCACCCGGGATCGTCCGCCGCTGCTCAGCGTGGTCGTCGACGAGTACGTGCTGCGCCGCCGCGTCGGCGAACCGGAGGTGATGCGCGAGCAGTTGCGGTACCTGGTGAAGCTCGGTTCGGCCCTGCCCCGGCTCAGAATCCAGGTAGTGCCACTGTCCGCTGCTGCTTACGCTGGGCTCGATGGTCCCTTCGTGATCGCCACCGCGGCAACCGGTGAGGATGTCGTCTACCTCGATGGGCAGCGTCATGGGCAGGTCATCGACCGGTCCGAGTACGTCCGGCAGATGGTCGAGGTCTGGGAGTCGATCCGGGGTGAGGCACTATCGCAGCAGCAGTCCCTCGACCTGATCGCGGAAGTGGCGGAGACATGGAATTGACCGGTGCCCGGTGGCGCAAGAGCAGTCGCAGCAACGGCAGCGGCGGCGCGTGTGTGGAGGTTGCCGACAACCTGTCGGGGCTGGTGGCCGTACGTGATTCGAAGGACCCGGATGGCCCGGTGCTCGTCTTCGAGCCCGAGGCGTGGCGCGCGTTCGTCGGCCTCGGTGCCGGGGTCCGATAGGTCGCCGGGCGGTCGCGCGGGCCGCCGGCCTGGGCCCGCACAGCCCCAAGGTCCACTCGGTCTCCTGCAAAGCGGGGTGTCTGCCGGACCGGGACACACCGCTTCCCGGGAAACCGGGCGGTCCGGCGCTGGTCTTCACGCCCGACGCGTGGCGTGCCTTCGTCGGGTCGGGCGCCGCCCGTAGAGCGTGATCCACACCAGATCACCGATGTGGGGGTGTCCGGGCGATGGGATGCCGTCACGTCGCCGATCTGGAGTGGATCCCCGCGCGGGAGAGCCGCTGGCACGGCGCGCGGACCCGGCCGAAACCCCGGCGACACCTCGACGGGGTCGCCGTAGGGTGACCGGGCGACTTGTCGTACCCCGGGGGTAGGAAGGTCGGGGACGGGGGTGGTCATGGTGGGTGTGGCGAAGCGGGCGCGGGCGCCGTGGGCGCCGGCGTTCGCGGTGTTCGGCTACTACCTGGTCGGGCTGCGGCGCACCTGGCGGGCCGGGGTCTTCTCGTCGTTCCTGCTGCCGGTGCTGACCGTACTCGGGTTCGGTGTGGGCGTCGGGGGTTACATCGACCAGGGCATCGACGGGGTGCGTTATCTCGACTGGCTGGTCCCCGGGCTGATCGCCTCGACCGCACTCCAGGTGACCGTGGGCGACTCGACGTGGCCGGTGTTCAGCAACTTCCAGTGGATCAAGAGCTACCAGGCGCAGGGCGCGTCGCCGCTGCGCGTCGGCGACATCCTGGCCGGGCACCTGGCCTTCGTGCTGTTCCGGGTGATCACCACGATCGCGGTGTTCCTGCTGGTCACCGGGTTGTTCGGGGCGCTGCGGTCACCGTGGGCGGTGGTCACCCTGCCGGTGGTGGCACTGCTCGGGCTGGCCGTGGCCGCGCCGACCTTCGCGTACGCCGCAGTGGTGTCCAGTGACAGTTGGCTGGCGATGCTGTTCCGGTTCGCGGTCATCCCGATGAGCCTGTTCGCCGGGGTGTTCTTCCCGGTCGAGTCGCTGCCCGACGTGCTGCGGTGGCTGGCGTACGCGACACCGCTCTGGCATGCCGTCGACCTGTGCCGGGCGGCCACGCTCGGTGTCGCCCCACAGTGGTCGATCGTCGGTCACCTGCTCTACCTGGCCGCCTGGGCGGTCGCCGGGTGGCTGCTCGCGCTGCGCACCTTCCGCCGCAAGCTCGTCGTCTAGGGGGTTCCGTGGTCACGCTGGTCCTGCCCCGGCTGGTCGACGTCTCCGGCGCGTCCCGCCGGTCGGCGTCGGTGATCGGGCGCAACGTCGCGGCCCTCAAGCCGGTCTACTGGCTGCTGCTGCTCTCCGGCTTCGTGGAGCCGCTGCTCTACCTGTTCTCCATCGGCCTGGGCGTCGGGACGCTGGTCGGGGACCTGCCGCTGCCCGATGGGCGGCTGGTGTCGTACGCCGAGTTCGTGGCCCCGGCGATGCTGGCCTCCTCCGCGATGACCGGGGCGCTCTCGGAGACCACCTTCAATTTCTTCGGCAAGATGAAGTACATGAAGCTGTACGACGGGATGATCGCCACCCCGGTCCGGCCGTTCGAGATCGCCCTCGGTGAGCTGGGGTGGGCGATGCTGCGCGGCAGCGCGTACTCGGCGGCGTTCCTCGGGGTCATGGTCGCGCTCGACCTGACCACCGTGACCCGGGCCGTCACCGCGCTCCCGGCGGCGGTGCTGGTCGGGTTCGCGTTCGGCGGGCTCGGCATGACGGTCGCCACGGTCATGCGCAGTTGGCAGGATTTCGACCTGGTGGGGTCGGCCCAGTTCACCCTGTTCTTCTTCTCGGGCACGTTCGTGCCGGCGCAGGCCTATCCGACCCTGCTGCACTGGCTGGTCGAGGTCACCCCGCTGTACCGGGCGGTGCACCTGATCCGCGGGGTCACGCTGGGCCTCGGCGGCTGGCTCTGGCTGCTCGACGTGCTCTACCTGCTGGCGATGATGGCGGTCGGGCTGCTGGTGGCCTCGCGCCGGATGGGCAGGTTGCTCTACAAGTAGGGTTATTGACCCGTAAGGCAAATAGTTGATGGTCAGGAGGCGGCGTAGCGGACTTCGGGCTTGCGGAACAAGGATT
>NZ_JBNCKT010000197.1:0-5383 GCF_049841675.1 Micromonospora sp. DT4 | reverse complement strand
ATCCTTGTTCCGCAAGCCCGAAGTCCGCTACGCCGCCTCCTGACCATCAACTATTTGCCTTACGGGTCAATAACCACTTGTGAAGGGACACACGTGAGTACTGACGATCGGGATGTTCTGCGGGCCGGTCAGGCCCTGTCGCACGGGGCGCTCGTCTCCGCCAACGGCGCTTTCGCGCTGGAGCACCGCGGCGGCGGGGAGTTGGCCTTGCGGGACCGGGAACATGCCGTCGACCTCTGGAGGGTCCCGGACAGTGCGGACGCGTCGGAGGTCGTCCACCGCTGGGACGAAGCCGCCAGCCAGGGCTCCGCCGCGCTTGTGCGAAAGTCCTCCTTCTTGTCGATGATGTCGACAGTGACGCCTGCGGAACTGCCGAGAGCTGGCGAGGAGTTCAGCGAGCATCGTGCTGGGGTTGGTGCTGCCCCGGACGACGCGGGTCGGTTGGTCTTGGTGTCGGACGGTTATCTGTTGTTGGAGGACGCAGGTGGCCGCCCGCTCTGGCGGTCGGGTGGCGTCGACCGACGGGTGAGCGCCGCCGTGGTGACCAACGACGGACGGCTGGTCCTGGTGGATCCGGACGGCTACCAACGCTGGAGCCGCGATCGGGTGACGGACGCCGACCTCGCGGCCTACCAGGCGGCCTCCGGCGGCCGGATGACCCGGGGACAGCGCCTGGATGGCACGCTCACCTCCCCGAACGGCAGGTATCACCTGTCGCACACCCCGGCCGGCGAGACGGTGCTGGCGCGTTCCGGGGGCGGCATGGTGTGGTCGTTGCAGGCCGGTGCCCCCGGCGTGGAGCTGAACCTCGGGCCCGACGGGGTGCTGCGGACCGGCACCGACTCGACGGTGCTGGCCAAGTGGACCGGTCGGCGCATAAACCCGGTGGCGTACGCGCTCTCGGCCCTGGTCGTGGGCGACGACGGTGACATCGTGCTGGTCTCGGACGACGGCGCGGAGGTGTATCGCAGCGGCACCGCCGCCGAGGAAGCCCGCCTCGACCAGTTGGAGCGGGAGTACGGCCGCCGCGAGCGCGAGGATCGGGCGAAGCCGTCGCGGCCGCGGGGGAGCGGCTTGCCCACCGACTGGTTCGACCTGCTGGACATCGACCAGAACTACTCGATCACGTTGGTGCGGGGGGTCTCCGCCAAGGAGGCGTTACTGCGGCTGGGTGTCGACGCCGGACGGATCACGCCGATGACGTATGCGGACCTCACGTTGGCCCAGGGCCCGACCGGTGGCGTGTCGAGGCGGGTGCTCTCCGTGGAGATCGACGACTGGGTGATGCTTGTCGAAGTGGACGGCACCGATGGCGTCGACCGGATCGCCTCGATGTCCCGGGGTACCCAGGCGGTCGTCTGCGCAGAGAATTACGACGGCGACGAGTTTCTCGGCTGGTTCGCGGACGGCACACCCTCGGCGCGCTACGAATGGGACTCGGAGAGCGAGGCGTTGGAGTCAGGCGGGCCGGCGGACGCCGGCACGAACCCGGACGCGATCATCCCGTTCATGCGTACCATCGGGCTCGGTCGTTACCGGGACACCCGCGATGACGACCATTTCCTGCCGCCACCGGTCGAGATCGCCTGTCTGGTCGCTGACGTGCGTCCCCGGCCCGAGCACTTCGCCGGCGAGCACCTCGGCTTCGTAGCCGTTTGATGATCCCTTGCCCGCCGTCGCCGTCACGCGGCGCAAGCCCGGATCATCGGTCCGGGCTTGCGCCGTTTCACGGGGTCAATGACGCGCCGACGGCTCTGCCGGTCGTTCAGCAGAGCAGGTCCAGGTGGTGATGGGCGTCCTCGGCGATGTCCTCGTGCCGCAGCCACCGCCGCGCCCACAGCCGGGCCGCCAGCGCCGCCTGCTCGTCACCCCAGGCGGCGTGCTCCACCAGCAGCGCGGCGGTCAGCGCGTACGCCAGCCGCAGCGCCAGGGCGCGGGCGCCCGCGACGACGCTCGCCGCGCCCGGGTCGGCGGTCACCGCGGCGATGGTGTCGGACAGCTGCCCGGTGACGGTGGCCAGGGTGTCGGCCAGCGCGGGCGACAGCGGCCGGGCCAGGTCGGCAGCGGCGGTCAGCCGACGCAGCAGCGGCGTCGCGGCGTCCTCCCGGATCAACGCGCGCAGCACGTCCAGGGACAGGACGTTGGTGGTGCCCTCCCAGATCGGCAGCACCTGCGCGTCGCGCAGCAGCCGGGGCACCCCGGTGTCCTCCACGTAGCCGGCGCCGCCGAAGCTCTCCACGTACTCGCTGGCGGAGCTGACGGCGAGCCGGCCGGTGGCGAGTTTGGCCAGTGGCGCGACGATGCGCAGCTCCGCCGCCGCCTCCGGGTCGGCGCCTACCTCGACCCGTCCCAGCAGCGCGAACGCGTGCCCGGCGAGGGCGAACGCGCCCGCCGCGTCGACCGCGAGCGTGCCCAGCGTGGCGCGGTGCAGCGGCGAGGACGCCAGCGGACCGCCCGCGACGTGCCGCGCGTCGGCGAACGCGCGGGCATAGGCGAGCCCGCGTCGCATCCCGCCGGCCGCGGCGGCGGCGTTGTGCACCCGGGTCACCACGACCAGGGTCATCGCCCGGACCAGGCCGGGCACCGCCGGGTCGCCCAGCGGCACCGCGTACGCGTCACGCAGCCCGATCTCGGCGGTCGGCAGCGCCCGGGTGCCGAGCTTGTCCTTGAGGCGGTGCACGACGACGCCGGGGGCGGGCGCGTCCGGGGCCGCGCCGATGGCCAGCGGCGAGTCAACCGCGTAGCGGGGGACGAGGAACGGGGCGAGCACCCGGCTGCCCCGCCCGGCACCCTCGGGTCGGGCCAGCGCCACCGCCATCGCCGCGTCGGCGGCCGAGCAGAACCACTTCTCGCCGGTCAGCCGCCACGAGCCGTCCGCCGCCGGTCGGCCGATGGTGCTGGACCGGCCCAGATCCGAGCCGCCCTGCGACTCGGTCATCCACTGCCCGCTGGTGATCGCCGTGGCCGGGTCGGTGGAGGTCAGCCGGGGCAGCCACGCGTCGCGGACACCGGCGTCGACGTCGGGCAGGCTGAGCAACGCCGCCGCGCCGTCGGCCATCGCCACCGGGCAGGAGAACGTCGCCGACTCCGGCCCGTACAGGTGCAGCAGCGCGTGCTGCACGACCCGCGCGGCGGCCCCCCACGTGCCGCGCGCGTCCGGCAGGTAGGGCAGCGCCACCACGGCGTGGCGGGCGGCGGCAACCCGCTGCGCCTGCCAGCCGGCGGACACCTCGACGCGGTCGATCCGGGCGCCCCACGGGTCGTACCGCACCAGCGTCGGCGGGTGCGCCTCGGCGTCGGCGTGCGCCGCGCGCAGCGGCCCGGTGACGTCGGCGGCCAGGTCGACCAGGCGGCCCTTCGCGGCGGCGTGCCCGCCAGCGCCGAGGTGACGCTCCAGCCAGGACCGCAGCAGGGTGTCACCGGCGTACGGGTCGGCAGGGGGTGGTACCGGCTGCACGAAGCGGCTCATCGATCGGCTCCCTGGCGCTACGGGGGTGTGCGCCGACGGTAGACGATGCGTCGCCGCGCCGAAAGAAGGCCCAGTTTTCGGCTTGCCGCGCCTCACCGTGACGTAGTTCTCTACGGTCGGTAGTCGTGGGTGCCGGCCAGTCGTGGAACCGACCGGCCCGGCGACGCCGCCCGATGCGTGCCGGGCTGGCCCTCGCCGGGTTCGGGATGGCGCTGTGCTGCGTCGGGGTGGCCGGGCTGGGCGCGTGGAACCTACAAACGGTGCGACAGGCCGCCGGCCCGATCCGGGACACCGCCGACGGGTTCCTCAGCGAGGTGACCCTCGGTGACAGCGACCGGGCCTACGAGCGGCTGTGCGCGGACGCGCGTACCCGGTGGAGCGCGATCGGGTTCACCAGTTGGGTGCGTACCCCGCCGATGGTGACCGACTACGAGATCACCGACGTGTCGGTGGCGACCAAGGGTGGACGTCCGCGCGGCACAGTGACGGTGACGGTGACCCGCGACGGTGGCATCAGCGAGGAACGCCGCCTGCCGGTGGTCCGTGAGGGTGGGGACTGGCGGGTGTGCGGTGACCCGTTCTGAGCTGCCGGTAGGCGAGCATTGCGGGGGTTGGTGTGGCACGCAAGAAGCCCCCAGCCTGTGCCGGGGGCTCTGCGGTCGGTCGGTCAGCGAGCGTTCTTCGCCATTGCCACGAAGCCGCGCCACGACGCGGGGGTGAAGGAAAGGGTGCCGCCGTCACGGTTCTTGGTGTCGCGGACGAGGACGACGCCCGGGAGGTTGTCGGAGACCTCGACGCAGTTGCCGCCGTTGCCGCCGCTCTTGGTGCTCTTACGCCACTGCGCGCCGGTCATGTCCATGATGCTGCCGCTTCTCTGAGAAATTCCAACGAGCGCCCTCGGGGAAGTGCCTCGCCTCGAATGCGCTCCCAACGTCGTTCGAGCGTAACAAGATCTGCCGGCTGGTCGAGGATCTGAGCGCGTGCCGGGCTGTCGACGTGTGCCACCCGGGTCCCGTCCGGCATGTCCGCGATCGTGAAGGGACCGTCCAGGCCGGGGTAGCTGGGGGCGTCGGCCGGCACGATGTGAAGCTGGATGGTCCCCCGTTCGGCGTACGCGAGCAGGTGCGTGAGCTGCGCCGCCATCAGGGCGCGATCATCACCGACGCGTCGACTGAGCGTCCCGGCGTCGAGCACGGCGACCAGCAGAGGCCCCCCGTTGCGGGTCAGGATCGCCTGTCGGCTGATCCGGGCTTCGGCGAGTTCGGCGACCTTGTCCGCCGCCAGCACGCCGCCGGCCAGAGTCGCCCGGGCGTACGCCTCGGTTTGCAGCAGACCGGGTATCCACGCGAGTTCAAAGGCCCGCAACGTCACCGCCTCGCGTTCGATGTCGACCCAGGGGCGGAACCAGACCGGTTCCCGTCGCGTCATCACCTCCGGCCACAGGTCGGCTACGTCCCGGCTGAGCACCCGAGCGACGTCGGCACGGTGCCGGCTGCGCGGCGTGCGTCCCGGGTTGGCCCAACGCGCGGCGGTCTTCGGATCGACTCCCACCTGACCTGCGAGGCTTTCTGCGGTTACTCCCGCCTCAGCCATCGCGGCAATGAGTCCCTGATTCATCGCGTCCCCTCCTGACGTCCCGAACGTCCCAGGAGAACTCTGCTACGGAGTGTATGCGTACCGCAACCCCTGGCTACGTTCTTTGTGGACGACGTGACTGACGGTAAAGGGCCCCTGTCCGCGGGCGCGTCGTGACCGGGGGCCCGGCTGGCACGACGGCGAGCACCGAGGCCGGGCCCCCTTCCCGACCACACGCAGGGGGCAGCCGTGCCGCAACCGCCTAAGAACGACCGGCAATAGGCGTCACTTGAGTCGGCGGGTTGTCGGTCGGGTGTCCCAGCGATAGAGCGTGCGGGC
>NZ_JBNCKT010000196.1:0-5484 GCF_049841675.1 Micromonospora sp. DT4 | reverse complement strand
ACTTCACCACCAACGACGCCCGTACCCGACTCCGCCACCTATACCCAGAACGTTAGACACGACGCTCTACTAGGGAGTGATCGCCGTCGTCCCGGTGGCGCTGCTGGCCCTCTGGCTCACCTCGCTGATCGCGGGCGCCGATCGGGTACGCCGGCTCACGTCGTACGCCGTGGAGGCGCTTCCCACCGCGATCGGCGCGCCCCGGGCGGTGGCCGCGCTGGTCGACGCCGGGGTGCAGTTGACCCCGCTGCTGGCGCTCGCCGCACTGCTGCCGGCGTCGCTGTACGGCGAGGGGCTGCGCCGGGCGTTCGTGTCGGTGGCGGCGCCGCGTAGCGACGAGCACCTGGTGGGTTGGCGGGGCCGGCTGCTGTTGCTGCCG
This sequence comes from Micromonospora sp. DT4, assembly GCF_049841675.1. Taxonomy (NCBI): domain Bacteria; kingdom Bacillati; phylum Actinomycetota; class Actinomycetes; order Micromonosporales; family Micromonosporaceae; genus Micromonospora; species Micromonospora sp. DT4. Next base: position 5,105 of record NZ_JBNCKT010000196.1, on the reverse strand, counting down.
CTGCTCGCGCCGGCCCCCGCCCTGCTGCTGTCGATCCTGCTGGCGTTGCCGCTCACCACCCGCCTCGTGCGCCAGGGCGGCTGGGTCGGTGCGCTGGGTGTGGTGCTCTCGTTCCTGGCGGTCTGGCTGGTGCTCACACCGGTGCTGGTGTGGGTGTGCCGCTGGCGCGCCCAGCGGCAGCGCTGATCACTGGGCGGCGAGCGCTTCGGTGGGGGTGAGCCGGGCGGCGCGGATCGACGGGTAGACGCCCGCCGCCATCCCGACCAGCAGGGCGCCGGCGATGCCGCCCGCCACCGAGGTGACCGGGATCGTCGGCGGCCAGCCCTGGTAGCCGGCGTACCCGACGGTCGCGAGCACGCCGAGTACCGCCCCGGCGGCCCCGCCGAGCACGGACAGCAGCACCGACTCGGTGAGGAACTGCACCCGGATCTGGCCACGGTTCGCGCCGAGCGCCCGGCGCAGGCCGATCTCCCGGCGGCGTTCCAGCACCGAGATGACCATGGTGTTGGCCACCCCGATCCCGCCGACCAGCAGCGCCACCGCGGCCAGACCGAGGAAGAGCGCGGAGAACGTGTTCTCGGTGGCACGTTTCGCGGCGAGCGCGTCCGAGGGGCGACTGACCTGGATCAGGCCGGGCAACTGCGGGTCGAGGGTGGCCGGCAGCACGGCCCGGACGTCCTCCAACGCTTGCTCGCGGGCCCGCACGTACACGACGGTGGGATGCCCGTCGAAACCGAGCAGGTCCCGGGCCGCGTCCCAGCCGACCAGGACCGACCGGTCCAGGTCGGGGGCGATGGGCAGCGGATCGAGTACGCCGATCACGGTGAACCACCGCTCGCCGATGAACACCTGCGGCGGCTGGGCCGGATCCACGGTGGCGAACCCGAGCCGACTCGCGGCCACGTAGCCGAGGACGACGGTGGGCAGCCGGGCCGTGCCGTCGTCGAGGAACCGGCCGGCGCGGACCCGGCCGTTGACGGTGTCCAGCAGATCCGGTCGGGTCGCCAGGGTGGTGAGCCCCGAGGTGTCGTACCGGTCCATCACATCGCTGCGGCGGACCATCACGTGGGTGTTCGCGACGGCGCTCGCCATCTCGACGGGCCCGATCCGCTGCACCATCGCGACGGATTCCTCCGGCAGCAGCACGGGCGGATCCTGATCCGGTACGGGTTCGGCACGCAGCAGGTTGGTGCCGAGCGCGGAGAGCTGGTTCATGAGATCGCGCTGGCTGGACGCTGGGATGCCCACCACGACGATCATCGTGGCGATGCCGATGGAGATGCCCAGGGCGGACAGGACCGCCCGCATCCGGCGGCTGGTCAGGCCGAGCAGACCGAGTCGGAATACGTCGCTCGGGGCGAGCCGGGGCGGCCGACCGCCGGGAGCCGCTGTCGGTGTGCTCATGCTCGGGTCCTGTCACTCGTGTCGGAGACGATCCGCCCGTCGCGGATGTCCACCTGTCGAGGGGTACGGGCGGCGAGGTCCCGGTCGTGGGTGATGACGGCGATGGTGGTGCCCTCCGCGTGCAGGCCGAGCAGCAGCGCCAGGACCGCCTCGCCGTTGACGGTGTCCAGAGCGCCGGTCGGCTCGTCCGCCAGGACCAGCGCCGGGTCGTTCACCAGCGCCCGCGCTATCGCCACCCGCTGGCGTTCCCCGCCGGAGAGCTGGTGCGGCAGGTGGTCGACCCGGTGCGCCAGGCCGACCCGGGCCAACGCGTCGATGGCCGTACGGCGACGGCGGCGACGGGGTACGCCGGCGTAGAGGAGTCCGGTGGCGACGTTCTCGGCGGCGTCGAGCCCTCCGACGAGGTGGAACTGCTGGAACACGAAGCCGAGCCACCGGCCCCGCAGCGCGGAGAGCCGCCGGTCGGACAGGTCGGTGACCTCCTGCCCGGCGACGCGTACCCGACCACTGGTGGGCAGGTCGAGGGTGCCCATGATGTTCAGCAGGGTCGACTTGCCGGACCCGGACGGCCCGACGATGGCGAGCATCTCACCGGCGCGCACGGTCAGCGATACGTCGTCCAGGGCGGTGACGCCACCCGGGTACGTCCGGCTCACCCCGTCGAGTTGCAGGACCGGTTCGGCGTACGCCGGGATCACCTCGGTCGGCGCGCTCCGGGCCCGGAAGGGGACGACGGTGCTCACGCGGCGGTCACCACCGTGAGACCCTCGGTGACTCCGGTACCGCTGACCTCGACGAGCCCCCGGGAGAACATCCCGGTCTCCACGGCCAGCAGCCCGCCGTCGGGCAGTTGCAGGGCGTACCCGCCCTCGCGGAGCGCCACCAGCGCGCCGACCGGTACGGCCAGCACGCCCTTGCGGGTGTTCGTGGTGAACGTGACCTGGACCGCCGCCGCGTCCAGCTTCGCCACGTCCGCCGCCTTGGTTGGTGTGACGAGGACGTTCACCTTCGGCGGGCTGGCCTGGCCCGCCCCGGAGTCCGGACCGCCGCCGTCGACGGTGTGGGAGATCGAGGCGACCCGGCCCGGACTCTCGGTCGTGTCGGGCAGGATGATCGCGACCGTGGCACCCACCCGGATGCTGCTGACCTCGGTCGCGTCCACCGGGACGGTCACCAGCTTGACCTTCTCGGTGACGGCCAGGAGTTCACCGGCGGCAGGGTCACCCGGCACCGCCTTCACCGCGCTGATCCGGACCGGTCCCGGCAGCACCGCGGCCTGCCCGACCTCGATCCGGCCGGTGGGTTTCACGCCGAGCGTCTGCTGCCACTTCTTGATCGCGGCAACCAGGGTCTCGGTGAGCAGTGCCCGACCGGCACCGATCCTCGTGCCGTCCTTGGTCCGGGTTTGCTGCGTACCGGTGGCGTATCCGAGCGCCTTCAGGTTGTCCCGCACGATCAGCACGTCGCTGCCCACCAGGCCGGGCTTGTCGAGGGTACGAAAGAGCGGGGTGTCGCCGAACAGCACCGTTACCGGCTGGTCGTTGACCCAGTAGAGCGGCTTGCCCCGGGCGACCGTGTCCCCGACCTTCGGCAGGCGGGTGACGACGCCCTCGCCCGTACCCTTGACGATCCGCTCCGGGCCGAACCCCAGCGTCCCGCCGAGCGACCGGCTGTCCGACAGGTCGGTGCGGGTCACCTTCGTCGTCGTCAGCGCCGGCGGGGCGCTCGCCGCGTCGTCCGCGCCGGCACGCCGCAGCGTCAGCATCGTGACTCCGGCACCGGCGACGGCCAGGGTCACCGTCACCAGGGCCGCCATCACCAGCTTATTTCTTGCCACGGAACGCCTCCATCGTGCATTCCTTGTCCGCCTTGTCGTACGCGGCGCCCACCAGACCACCCGTCGGGTCCTCCACGTCGTCGTACGTCCAGCCGGAGCCGTCCGGCAACAAGTGGATCTTCATGCCGCGCCCGCGCAGGCACTGCACGTAGTCGTTCCGCTGGATCACGTAGTTCGGGTTCTTCTCCTTGTCCAGCTCGGGCGGCTGGAGGGGGAGCTTGTCGGCGCACGCCACGTACGCCGCCTTCGGCTCGCCGCTCTGGTCGAGGGAGATCATGCCGCTCCCCGCGGGGGCCCCAGCCGAACGTTCCTTGAGCTCCTTGACGCCGTGGTCGCGCAGGCAGTAGTTGTACGTGTTCCAGAGCCGCTGCTGCTCGTCCGCGTTCATGTCCAGGCGCAACTGCGGACGTCCGGCCGCTGCCGCAGCGGTGGCGGACGCGCTCGGCGCGGCGGACCCGGTGGCGAGGGACGCGACGTCGGCCGTGCCCCCGGTGTCGGCGCCGGACTTCGCACCGCCACAGCCGGCGAGAACCGTGGCGAGGAGGGTGAGCGCGACGAGCCCGAGTCGTCGTGGTGCGTTGGTCATGGCGAGCAGCCTCACGGGAAGTTGTCAGAGACCTGTCAGGAACCGATGCTCATCCGGTGGTCTCAGAGGGCCGTTCGGAAGATTAGGTCCGCTTCTGGGCGAGGGTGAATATTCCGGGTTCGGAATCGGTCAGGATCTCGCGGTTGACCATGCGTTTCAGCTTCGCGCGGGTGTCTTCGACGTGCTTGGGTAAGGGTTCGATTTCGAGGGCTAGGCAGATGTCCTCGGCTCGCTTGCCGGTGGTCGCGGTGCGCAGGACCGCGAGGATTTGCTGGTAGGCGCAGCTGGTCACGGTCGGGGCGTCGGCGGTGAACTCAGCCGCGGCGAGGGCGCGTAGCGTGGCGCGTGTGGTTGCCAGGGCGGTCAGTTCGCCGTCGATGCGGGCGAGTTCGCTGGTCAGGGTGGTGATCTGCGCGCGGACGACCTCGACATCGATACCCAGGACCGCGCCGTGCAGCGCGAGGTCCTGTTTGAATCCCGCGTCGACCCAGGCTCGGGTCACTGTCGGCGTGCGCTCGGCGACCTTGTCGAACAGCCTGATCCCGATCGCGTTGTCGGTGACTGACGCCGCGATCACGACCACCGCGATGATCAGACCGAGGGCGTCCACGGCCAGGCCCCGTTTCCGGCCGGGCACCCTCTTGCCGGTGTCCTTACCCGTCGTCGCGGCCGGCACGTGATTCGCCGCCCGGATCGACTGGGTGTCCACCGCGACCGCGGTCGGATCCTCACGGCGGCCGGCCTTCTCCCGCGCCTGGCAGCGCAGCAAGTCATGAATGGACTGGTCAGTACCATCATCACGCCACAGGGCGAAGTAGCAGTAGGTCACGGGCGCTTCTGCGGCAGGTCGTGCGGCAGATACGCCCACTGGCAGCCGGTCCGGTTCTGGTAGAGGATCGCGTTCACGATCTCCCGCAGGTCGCAGTCGCCCTGACGACCCGCGACCCAGACGCGCTTGGCCCTCCACGCGTCCAGAAACGGCCCGATCAACGCCCACTGCTCGTCGGTGACATCACTGGGGTATGGCTTCCGATCACCCATGCCCAGCCCAACGCCGCTCACTGCCAACGGTTATGACCGAGATTCACCTTCCATGACATCGACTGATCGCCACCCATCACGAACCCGCAGAACCATCTTCAATCGGACGCAACTCATAGATCAACTCAAAGAACTCCGAACCGCCGCACCGGAGCGTTTCTCGGGGTCTGTCATCCGAACGGTGTAACTTCTCTCCGTTCTATCGATGATGTTGGGCTGTTTACCGGCGGGCGGCGG
>NZ_JBNCKT010000195.1:0-5493 GCF_049841675.1 Micromonospora sp. DT4 | reverse complement strand
ATGCTGCTCCAGGACTCCTGATCTACCCGGACCTCGCGATCCAAGGTTCAAGTGTCCAAGATCAAGGGGGAAGGCCCATCCTCGAATACCCCATGGTGGACCGCGATCCGATCGACACGTGGACCCACGGCAACACCACGCTGCTCGGCGACGCGGCCCACCCGATGTATCCGAACGGTTCCAACGGGGCGTCGCAGGCGATCCTGGACGCACGTACCCTCGCCTTCCACCTCGCCACCGCGCCGACGGTCCGGGCGGCGCTCGACGCCTACGAGGCGGACCGGCGGCCCGCGACCACAGCGCTCGTGCTGAGCAACCGGCGGCAGGGCCCGGAACAGGTGATGGTGCTCGCCCACGAGCGCGCGCCGGACGGGTTCACGCACATCCACGACGTCATCCCGCCGGAGGAGTTCACCGCTATCGTCACCGGCTACAAGAAGGCGGCCGGGTTCCTACCCGCCGACCTCAACGAACGGGCCTCCCTGACGCCGACGGCCTTCCCGGGCGTCCTGCCGTGACCGGCCCGGAGCCGACCGAACTGGACGCGGCGCGACTGGCGTCGGTGATCTCACCGCTGCGCCGCACGCTGCTCGCCGCAGCCCGGGCCGCCGAGCACCTGCCGGAGATCCCGGACGCGCAGATCGAGATCGTGCGGGCCCTGCCCCGGGGCACCGTGGCCGGTCCCGGTGAGCTGGCCGAACGGCTGCGCCTGAGCCGATCCACGGTCAGCAACCTGCTCACCGCGATGGAGGGCAACGGTCTCGTCGAGCGTCGCCCCCGTCCCGGCAACCACCGCCACGTCGACGTCCTCGCCACAGCGAAGGCCCTCGACCTGTTCGACCGCTTCGACCTCGCGAGCGGAGACCTGGTCGCCCGCGCTGCGGCGACCCTGCCGGCGGCGGACCGCGCGGCCCTCGCCGCCGCGGTGCCCGCGCTGGAACGCCTCCGCGACGCTCTCGCGCACGCCAAGGACACTCCATGAGTACGCGCCGAGCCGCCGGTCGGGACGCCGTGGCTGCCCCGCCGGTTCCCGGGCTGGAGGCCGCGTTCGAGGTGGAGGTGCGGCTGGGCGCGCTGGAGGACCACGGGATGACCCGTGCCGGTCACCGTCGCGTGGTGCCTGTTGTCGGCGGTCGGGTAACCGGCCTGTTCGAGGCCGACATCTTGCCCGGCGGCGCCGACTGGCAGGTGGTCCGCCCCGACGGCGCGATCGAGATCGACACGCGCTACTCGGCGCGAACCGCCGACGGCGGTCACGTCTACCTGCGTACGTTCGGCGTCCGCAGCGGCCGCCCGGAGATCCTCGAAGCGTTGCTGCGCGGCGACGCCGTCGACCCGTCCGAGTACTACTTCCGTCTGGGCGTACGACTGGAGACGTCGACGCCCGCGCTGGCCGTCCTGGAGCAGTCCGTCTTCGTGGCGTCGGCGATCCGCGAGGCCGACCGGGTGCGCTACACCGCCTACCGCGTCACGTAGCTGTTCCCGCCCAGGGCTGCGACAGGCGCGCTTGTCGGGCTTGCCGCTGGGAGCCACTGGCACCCGATCGATCGACTGGATGGTCCGGGGGACCGATGGTTCCCCCAGCGTCTGCGCCACCACCGCACGCAGCCGCTCGGCATCAGGCACGCGACCGGCGGCAGGCGCCACGTACGCGTGCACCGCCTCCCCGGTGACGTCGTCCGGACGCGAGCGATTGATGTGCTGCGGGCTCGCGGCGGTGCCTTCGCTGGTCCGGTAGACACCGGACGCCCCAGCACCGCTGACCCGTCGGTCTACCGACCGGTGGTTGAGGCCACTGGTGGTCGTGCAAGACAAGAATTCGTCCGGACTTTCTGGCCTGCGAAGCGCTTGACGATCCGCGGTAACGAGCCCGGTAACCGACGGGATTGCCATAGAGGCTCACCGGGATCAGGGCCTGGAACGGTTGGAGGCGTGGCTGCGCGCCTCGACGCCAATCGCAAAGAGGACATGGGCAGGTGGATGGCCGCGGCGCCCAACCGTTGGCGTCCTAGGTGACGAGGTGCCTCATACATTGCTACCTTCTGTCGCTGCGTTCAGGTGGGTTAGGAAAAGAGGTCGTCCGGATGTCGCAGGTGGTGGAGCCGATGGACGAGGGGGGACCCGACTCGCCGGCAGCGGGCGAATTTGGCCACGGGGGGCTGCCTGTCCCGCATCGATCCGCGGGTGCTGTGTATGGCCGCCGGGCGGGTATAGCGCCGGACGAGCGGCCTGAAAGGTGGGCGGGCGCAGATGCCCACCAGAACGGCCGCCGGGCTGTCGGGATCCCCGCGACGGCGGGCCGCGTCGTACTACCCGCTGCGGGCACAAGCGCGATCCGGGCGGCTGGCGACGGCGAGTCTCGCTCCGCTGCTGGGCGGGCGCCCAAACCTGCATTCGACAACCGTGCCGTTCGTCAGCCGGACGGCCGAGTATTCGGTCCGATCGGCGATAGGCAGGTCGACCTGCCGCCTCTCGCGTCGGAGCGGAGTGAGGTTGCCACGCGCGCGATGAGCCGGCGTCGGGGTTTGCTTCCCATCATCGTCGTGCTCGTGGCCGGGCTGCTCGGATCGGGCATTGCGGTGCAGTTGAATCGGGAGCTCCCCGTTGCGACGGTTAGCACCTCGATTGCCGCTACCCTGCGTATCCCGGGTGCCGCGCCGTCTCTGCCCTGGCCGGAGAGGGGTTCGGCGGAGCTGATGGTGGAGGGCTTGGGCCGAATCGGTGGCTCCGGCGGTGGGACGGCCAAGCCGATCGGCAGCGTGGCCAAGGTGATGACAGCGTACGTCATCCTCAAGGAGCATCCGCTGAGCGGCGCGGAGGAGGGCCCGACGCTGACCGTGACGGCAGCTGATATGGCTGACTACCAATCGCGGATCCCGAGCGGTCAGTCTCTTGTTCCCGTATTGGCGGGGGAACGGCTCACTGAGCGGGACGCACTGGAGGCTCTCATGCTTCCTTCGGCCAACAACATCGCGCATCAGCTTGCGGTCTGGGACGCCGGCAGTGTGACAGCCTTCGTCGCGAAGATGAACGCTGCGGCGGACGAGTTGGGCCTGACCCGCACCCGATACACCGACCCCAGTGGCTTCCTGCCGAGCACCGTCAGCACGGCGCGCGACCAGGTTGCGCTCGCGCGGGCCGCGCTGGGAATGCCGGTCTTCGCCGCGATCGTCGAGCTGCGCGAGGCAACTATCCCCGTCGCCGGGCGGATCAGGAACTACAACGACCTGCTCGGCGTCGACGGGGTCTTCGGCATCAAGACCGGCTCGACCGACGAGGCCGGAGGCAACCTCGTCTTCGCCGCCCGGCTCAAGGTCGGCGCTCGTACGCTGATCGTCGTCGGTGCGGTGTTCAATCAACCGGGCGCCAATACCCCGGAGCAGCTCATCGCGGTCAACAAGGTGGTCCGTCGACTGCTTGCGGGGGTCCGCCGGAGCGTCAAGGAGTACGTCCTGCTCGCCGCAGCACCCGTCGGTTGGGTGCGGACTGCATGGGGCGCCGCCGCTGCGGTGAGCCCAGCCGCGCCGCTGAAAGCGGTCGGATGGCCTGGGCTGGCGGTTGCGGTCCGGGTCGTGACGGTCGCTCCGGGAGCCGAGGTCGCCTCTGGTCAGGTGGTCGGCTCGGTCGAGGCATCTGGCAGGCGCGTCCCGTTGCACACCGACACCGCTACCGCCGGGCCGTCGCTCTGGTGGCGGCTGACCCGTAGCCCGTAGCAGCTCCGACCGCTGGCCACTGCCTATGCCACCCGGGGCGCCACGCGCCGGCGGTCGCAGCCATCACGTCCGGCGACAGCAGGATTCCTCGGACGCAGCGGATACTACAACTCAGACACCAGTGGCCAGGGGCTCTCCGTGAGCAGCCGAACAAGCGAGCTTCACCGGTCGACGGCGGGCTGAGACGCCCGACCCGGCGTGGGACCAAGGGATGGACCAGCGCCGGAGGCTACTCGTAATGAGCCGTCACGTACCCGGCTGGCCTGGACTGGCCTGCTGGCGGTTCACACGTCGGCATCGGCCAGTCCCGATCCTGCCCGACGGCGGGACACCGCGTCGGCAAGGGGTGTGCCCGCAGGGCCCTGGGCAGGAGCTGCGGGCGTCCCAGGCTCAGTTGTACGTCTTGGCGAACGCCTTGACAACCTCCGCGGGCGCTTCGACGGCTTGGTCGGCAGCGGGCTTTTCAATCGTGACCGGGACGCCGAAGTCGGAGTAGTAGGTCGCCGTGATGCCACCGATGAAGCCTGAGTCAATGGCGCTGAGGTTAATGAATAAGTAAGTGAGTCGGCCTTGGTTATCGACCTTGGTGTTGAACGGAACAGTTTTGGCCTTTTCCCCGAATCTCTTGAAAAGGTTCCCCTGGGTGCCGGGTAAGGTGGTGATGTCGAAGGTCCCCGTGAAACCAAGCTCACCGTTCCGTTCGACGTCAGTCGCGGCCTTGATCATGGCATTGACGCAGGCCGGGTCGCCATCGACCATCTTGGAGAAGGTGCTGCCTGCCTCCACCTTGCTCAGGTCGACGTGCATCCACTTATCGGGCAAGGCCGGCATGCGGGTGCCGCTGTACAATTCCACTTCGCCTGCCAGCCTTGCATATACCGCGCTGTCCAGCTGGACTAAGTTGACTGTCATGCCTTGGTCGCCAATGTCGGTGAACATCGTCATGGACACCTTCTTAGCGCTCGGATCCACGAGCCCGCTGAACTCCACGCCGTCGAGTCCGGTCTTGCTATTGACCTTGAAGGTCTCCACCTTGAGCTTTTGAAGCGCGTCGGCGAGCGAGTTGAGTGCATCCCCCCGGGTGCGGCGGTGGCCGTGGCGCCCGTGTCGGCACGATCGGTGGCGTTGCTGCAGCCGGCAACCCCGAAGCTGAGCGCAACGACCAGTGCCAGCCCGGTCATCGCCCGTCGCGTCTTCATGTGGCCTTTTCCTCCCGAACTGATTGGGGCGGGCTGGCAGGCACCAGCCATGATCAACGGCGGGTAGCCTACGTGGCGGATGAGCACGGCCTTTCAGGGCGGCGACCTCGGGCCGTTTCTGCCGGTAGCCGAGCTGGCTGAGGCTGCTGTGGGCGTCTGCTCTGCCCCGAAAGTGAGTGCTCACCGACGGGTACCCAGACGAGGGGTTTTGCCTGTAGTGATGCGGTTGATTGGTGCGCGTGGGCTGATGTGGAGAGTGAAGTGGTCAGATGGCGCTGCTCTCGAAATCGTTGGAGCCGGCACTCGCTCAGTTGTGTCTAATGGCCCAACGCCGACTTCTGATAGTCAATGACGAGGTCAGGTGGCTGTGTTCGGTGACAAGTGGGTCTTGGCGAGCAACCACAGCCGGCAGGTGACCCAGGGGGCTCGGTCAACCGTTGCCGAAAGTGATCATCCCGCCCGTTTCGATGCGCTTTCGGCTGCTTGATGCTGACAGTTTGTGATGTACGTATTCAGCTTGAGTTGATCGGCTGAGCGGGGCTGCGGTCTACTGTGGTGGCTGTGGCTGGCATGATCTTGGC
>NZ_JBNCKT010000194.1:1518-4018 GCF_049841675.1 Micromonospora sp. DT4 | reverse complement strand
AATCGCAGATCAGCAACGCTGCGGTGAATACGTTCCCGGGCCTTGTACACACCGCCCGTCACGTCACGAAAGTCGGCAACACCCGAAGCCGGTGGCCCAACCCTTGTGGAGGGAGCCGTCGAAGGTGGGGCTGGCGATTGGGACGAAGTCGTAACAAGGTAGCCGTACCGGAAGGTGCGGCTGGATCACCTCCTTTCTAAGGAGCACCTTCCGATGAAAGTCGGTAAGGAGCCCGCGCTGCCCGAATGTGGTGGTGGGGTGCTCAGATGGCGGAGACACTGGCGAGTTTTTCTTTGGCAACGGCCGGGTTCCTTCTAGTACAGCTGCTCTTCGGGGTGGTGGGAACGAAGTCCCTGGTGCGGCTGAGGGGGAATGTAAGCACCCTGTTGGGTCCTGAAAGAACAACCGTTGGTTGTTTTTTCGGATGACTTGGCCGGCCCTCCTTGGTGGGGGCTGGGAGTCTGCCAGGCATGGCCTGGCTCCATATACCGCTGGTCTGAGGGCTGGGTTTGGTGTGGGGCGGATCGGGTTGTGGGTTGGTCGTTTGTTGAGAATTGCACAGTGGACGCGAGCATCTTTGTGGTCAAGTTGTCAAGGGCGAACGGTGAATGCCTTGGCACCAGGAGCCGATGAAGGACGTGGGAGGCCGCGATAGGCCTGGGGGAGCTGTCAACCAAGCTGTGATCCCAGGGTGTCCGAATGGGGAAACCTGGCACCAGTCATGTGGTGTCACCCACACCTGAACACATAGGGTGTGTGGAGGGAACGCGGGGAAGTGAAACATCTCAGTACCCGCAGGAAGAGAAAACAAATTTAGTGATTCCGTGAGTAGTGGCGAGCGAAAGCGGATTGAGGCTAAACCGGCTGCGTGTGATACCTGTCAGGGGTTGCGTGGTCGGGGTTGTGGGACCCCGCTGAGTGTACTGACATGCATTCGAGGAGTTATAAAGTCAGTGGCTAGTCGAACAGTCTGGAATGGCTGACCGTAGACGGTGAGAGTCCGGTAGGTGAAAGTTGCTGACCTTCTGTGGGTGTTCCCGAGTAGCGGCGGACCCCTGAAATCTGCCGTGAATCTGCCAGGACCACCTGGTAAGCCTAAATACTTCCTGGTGACCGATAGCGGACGAGTACCGTGAGGGAATGGTGAAAAGTACCCCGGGAGGGGAGTGAAATAGTACCTGAAACCGTTCGCCTACAATCCGTCGGAGCCTTGCGGGGTGACGGCGTGCCTTTTGAAGAATGAGCCTGCGAGTTAGTGGCATGTGGCGAGGTTAACCCGTGTGGGGGAGCCGTAGCGAAAGCGAGTCTGAATAGGGCGTTTTAGTCGCATGCTCTAGACCCGAAGCGGAGTGATCTAGCCATGGGCAGGCTGAAGCGCGGGTAAGACCGCGTGGAGGGCCGAACCCACCAACGTTGAAAAGTTGGGGGATGACCTGTGGTTAGGGGTGAAAGGCCAATCAAACTCCGTGATAGCTGGTTCTCCCCGAAATGCATTTAGGTGCAGCGTCGCGTGTTTCTTGCCGGAGGTAGAGCACTGGATGGTCTAGGGGGCCCACAAGCTTACCGAAATCAGCCAAACTCCGAATGCCGGTAAGTGAGAGCGCGGCAGTGAGACTGCGGGGGATAAGCTTCGTAGTCGAGAGGGAAACAGCCCAGATCACCAGCTAAGGCCCCTAAGCGTGTGCTAAGTGGAAAAGGATGTGGGGTCGCATAGACAACCAGGAGGTTGGCTTAGAAGCAGCCACCCTTTAAAGAGTGCGTAATAGCTCACTGGTCAAGTGGTTCCGCGCCGACAATGTAGCGGGGCTCAAGCACACCGCCGAAGCTGTGGCATTCACATTTTATCCTCGCTTGGACTTGATTCCTTGTGCAGGTGTGTGGATGGGTAGGGGAGCGTCGTGCCGCGAGTGAAGCAGCGGGGTGACCCAGTTGTGGACGCGGCACGAGTGAGAATGCAGGCATGAGTAGCGAAAGAAGGGTGAGAAACCCTTCCGCCGGATGACCAAGGGTTCCAGGGCCAGGCTAATCCGCCCTGGGTGAGTCGGGACCTAAGGCGAGGCCGAGAGGCGTAGTCGATGGACAACGGGTTGATATTCCCGTACCCGCGAAAGAGCGTCCCTGATGAACCTCGTTGTGCTAACCACCCGAGCTGCCTGATGTCTTCGGACGGATGGTGGGGAGCGTGGGAACCTGGCGGGTAGTAGTCAAGCGATGGGGTGACGCAGGAAGGTAGCTGAGCCCGGCCGGTGGTTGTGCCGGGGTAAGCGTGTAGGCCGTGTCGTAGGCAAATCCGCGACGCATGTAGGCTGAGACGTGATGCCGAGCCGATTCAGGTGAAGTCAGTGATCCTATGCTGCCGAGAAAAGCCTCTAGCGAGTTCTTAGCGGCCCGTACCCCAAACCGACACAGGTGGTCAGGTAGAGAATACCGAGGCGATCGGGCGAACTGTGGTTAAGGAACTCGGCAAATTGCCCCCGTAACTTAGGGAGAAGGGGGGCCG
>NZ_JBNCKT010000194.1:0-1419 GCF_049841675.1 Micromonospora sp. DT4 | reverse complement strand
GAGACGTGAAGCCCCGCGCGGGTGGAGCGTTGTATGGCCGCAGAGAGCAGGGGGAAGCGACTGTTTACTAAAAACACAGGTCCATGCGAAGAAGTAATTCGATGTATATGGACTGACGCCTGCCCGGTGCTGGAACGTTAAGGGGACCTGTTAGCTCTTCGGGGCGAAGCGGAGAACTTAAGCGCCAGTAAACGGCGGTGGTAACTATAACCATCCTAAGGTAGCGAAATTCCTTGTCGGGTAAGTTCCGACCTGCACGAATGGCGTAACGACTTCCCCACTGTCTCAACCACAGGCCCGGCGAAATTGCAGTACGAGTAAAGATGCTCGTTACGCGCGGCAGGACGGAAAGACCCCGGGACCTTTACTATAGCTTGACATTGGTACTTGAGTTAGCTTGTGTAGGATAGGTGGGAGCCGGTGAAGCTCATACGCCAGTATGGGTGGAGGCAATCTTGAAATACCACTCTGGTTGATTTGGGTATCTAACTTCGGACCGTTATCCGGTTCAGGGACAGTGTCTGGTGGGTAGTTTAACTGGGGCGGTTGCCTCCTAAAGGGTAACGGAGGCGCCCAAAGGTTCCCTCAGCCTGGTTGGCAATCAGGTGTTGAGTGCAAGTACACAAGGGAGCTTGACTGTGAGACTGACAGGTCGAGCAGGGACGAAAGTCGGGACTAGTGATCCGGCACTTGCGAGTGGAAGCGGTGTCGCTCAACGGATAAAAGGTACCCCGGGGATAACAGGCTGATCTTCCCCAAGAGTCCATATCGACGGGATGGTTTGGCACCTCGATGTCGGCTCGTCGCATCCTGGGGCTGTAGCAGGTCCCAAGGGTTGGGCTGTTCGCCCATTAAAGCGGTACGCGAGCTGGGTTTAGAACGTCGTGAGACAGTTCGGTCCCTATCCGCCGTGCGCGTAGGATACTTGAGAAGGGCTGTCCCTAGTACGAGAGGACCGGGACGGACGAACCTCTGGTGTGCCAGTTGTCCCGCCAGGGGCACGGCTGGTTAGCTACGTTCGGAAGGGATAACCGCTGAAAGCATCTAAGCGGGAAGCCTGCTTCAAGATGAGGTATCCCACCACTCTTTGAGTGGGTAAGGCCCCCAGCTAGACGACTGGGTTGATAGGCCGGAAATGTAAGCCCGGTAACGGGTTCAGTTGACCGGTACTAATAGGCCGAGGACTTGACTACTAAGCTGCTACGCGTCCACTGTGCAACTCTGAACAAGCGAACACCCAATTGTGACCCCCTGTAAGGGGTTCGGGTCTGGGGTTGTTTGATATGTTCATAGAGTTACGGCGGTCATGGCGGAGGGGAAACGCCCGGTCACATTCCGAACCCGGAAGCTAAGCCCTCCAGCGCCGATGGTACTGCACTCGTGAGGGTGTGGGAGAGTAGGACACCGCCGGACAATCTT
>NZ_JBNCKT010000193.1:0-5589 GCF_049841675.1 Micromonospora sp. DT4 | reverse complement strand
AGCCTTGTTCGGCAAGCCAGAAGTCCGCTACGCAGCCGGCTAACCACGGCACCTTTGGGTTACTGGTCAATAGAAGGCCAGGACCTTGAACGTGGGCGCGGCCTGCGCGCTGCGCGTGACGCCGAGGCCGACGCCGGCGCTCACGGCGACGACGAGGGCCACGAACACCGACAGGATCCTTCTGGTACGGAGGGAGAGTTCTGTGATCACCTGATCGTCCCTTCGGTCGGGACGCGCGCCGCCGCGTCGACGTAAATCTGTTCACAATGTTTACAGATTTACAAAACGTTATTCCTCTGACCTGAGCACGTCAATCGCCGATCGCCCGCGCGGGTGGGATTCCTGCGGCAACGGGCACTCCGGGCCGATGACCAGCCCGGACACCGTCGACGTCGACCAGCCACTGGCACCGACGAGCTGGCCGCGCGGATACCAGACTGCCGCGTCCTCTACTGGACCGCCCGGCGTTCAGCCGAGCGAGGAGCGGGCCACCGGCGCGGCGAAGTACGTACGCGGGTGCGGGTCGTTCCGGAGGCCGTAGTGCCACCACTCCCGGTCGTAGTTGACGAACCCGGAGGCGGTCATCAGCCGCCGCAGCAACTGCCGGTTGTCCCGTGCCGCGCCGGCGATGCGGGGGTCGTCGGTGTGCGCCCGGGCGTCGAAACAGTCGAACCCGGTGCCCATGTCGAGGCTGTTGTCGGCGAAGCGCCGCCCCGCCGGCGCGGTGCAGGGGACCAGCCGCTGCCCGGGCACGTACGCGGGCTGGCTGCTGGGCGGCTCGTCGACGAGTGTGAGGTCCAGCGTGCTGCCCCGGCTGTGCGCGGTCGGCGCGCCGATGTAACCGTCGGCGAAGAGCCGGTCCTTCGCCAGGTCCGGATAGAACTCGGCCTTGGTCTGCTGCTCACCGGGGCGCTTCGACCAGGCGACGAAGTCGTCCACCGCCGGCTGGGGGCGGTAGCAGTCGTACACCTTGAGGCTGTGACCCCCGGCGAGCGCGGCGTCCTGGACCCGCCGCAGCGCCTCGGCCGCCTGCCGGGTGAGCAGGCACAGCGGTTCGCGGTAGCCGGCGATCGGCCGGCCCACGAAGTTGTGCGCGGTGGCGTAGCGGATGTCGGCGTGGATGCGCGGGTCGAGGTCGGTCAGCACCACGAAGCCCGACAACCCGCCGGTGGCCGGCGGGGCCGTACTCGGCCGCGAGGTGGGGCTTCCCGGCGGGCTCGGGCTCTCGGGCATCGGTCGCGGGCTGGCGGACACCGGGGTGGAGACCGTCGGCCCGGGGCGGGGCGGCTCGGAGCAGCCGCCGAGCACCGCGACGAGCGCGAGCACCGCGGCCCCGCCCACCCGCCCTGACCTGCGCACAGATCCTGTCTACCAAAGCGGTCGGGGTGACGCGCCGGATCAGCCGGGCGTGACGGGCCCGCTCACGCGCCGGGCGTCAGCGGCGCCGGGTGGGCTGCGCTCGGCGTCGCCGCGGCGTCCTCGACCAGGTGCGCGCCGAGGAAGCGCAGGGCCGCCTCGCCGTCGTCGATCCCACCGGCCTCGTGGCCGTTGTACCGCCACACCGAAAGCTCCGTCGGCCCGGCGTGGGAGTTGTGGGCGGCGTAGACCGTCGAGGGCGGCACGATGTCGTCCATCAACGCCACGGAGTACCGGGTGGGTCGGCGGCAGCGCCGGGCAAAGTTGACGCCATCGACGTACGACAGGGTGGTCAGCGTCCGCTCCTCGGCGTCCCGGTGGATCGCCAGGTAGTCGCGGATCTCCCGGTACGGATGGGCGTCGGTGACCACCACGGCGCGCGGGATGTCGCACAGGAACGGTACGAGAGCCACCACCGCCCGCACACCGGGTGCCAGGGCGCCGGCCGCGAGCGCCAGCGCGCCGCCCTGGCTGTGTCCGAGCACCGCCAGCCGGGTCGGGTCGACCATCGGCAGGGTACGGGCGGCGTCCACCGCTCGTACCGCGTCCGTGATCAACCGTCGGTAGTAGTACGTACGCGGGTCGGCGATGCCCCGCGTCGCCACGCCGGGCGCCTGCGCGCCGGTCGCCCCCAGGTCCGCGGTGTCGCCCCGGCTCCAGCCCGAACCCTGCCCCCGGGTGTCCATCTGCAGGTGGGTGAACCCGGCGGACGCCCAGAGCAGGTTCTCCAGCGGGTGCCCGCGCCCACCGCCGTAGCCGACGTACTGCACGATGGTCGGCAGCGCGGTGCCGGCGCCGTGGGGCACCCGTAGCCAGGCCCGTACGGGCTGACCACCGAACCCGGGGAACGTCACGTCGTACACGTCGATGGCGGTCAGACCCGTCACGATGGGCTCGAGCCGGACCGGCCAGGCTGCGTCGCGGGCCTGGGCGAGGGTGTGAGCCCAGAAGTCGTCGAAGTCGGCGGGTTCGCGTACCACGCCGCGGTACGTGCGTAGCTGCTCCTCGGGCAGGTCCGTGTACATGGCGTCCTTGTCTGTCGCGTGGCGCTGGACAGGGTGCGCCCACGGCGTGCGTGGCGCCGACAGCCGGGCGGCAGAGGCGGGACGGTACGCCGAGACGCGTCCGACAAGTTACCGGAACATTTCCGCAACTCCGCCGAACGCTATGACTGACCTGGCGTGTCGTCAACCCCCTCGGTGAGGCAAGATGACGCGAGGAGCGGGCGCGCCGTTCCGGGACACGGGACGGGCGACGCATGCGGTCGCCCCTTCCGGAGCGGTGAAGGAGACACGGGTGGACGCGGACGACGGACGCAGGGTGACCATCACCGCGATCGCACGGGAGGCCGGAGTCTCGGTACCGACCGTTTCACGGGTGCTCAATGGCCGGTCCGATGTGGCCCCGGACACCCGGGAACGCGTCGAGGAGCTGTTGCGCCACCATGGTTACCGACGCCGTAGCAGCCGCAGCGTCCGCCGCGCGGGCCTTGTCGACCTGGTCTTCAACGACCTGGACAGTCCCTGGGCCGTGGAGATCATCCGAGGCGTGGAGGACGTCGGGCACGGCGCCGGCGTCGGCACCGTCGTCTCCGCGATCCACCGGCAGCCCACTGCGGCCCGGCAGTGGTTGCAGAACCTGCGGACGCGGGCCACCGACGGGGTCATCTTCGTGACGTCGCACCTGAGCCCGCCACTGCACGCCCAACTGCGTCGCCTCAACGTGCCGGTCGTGGTCGTCGACCCGGCCGGCGTGCCGGCCATGGACGTCCCGACGATCGGCGCCACCAACTGGGCCGGCGGGCTCGCCGCCACCGAGCACCTGCTGGCGGTCGGCCACCGCCGGATCGGGTTCGTCGCCGGGCCGACGCATCTGCTGTGCAGCCGGGCCCGCCTGGACGGTTACCGGGCCGGCTTGGAGGCCGCCGGAGTGCCGGTGGACGACACGCTGATCTACCCGGGCGACTTCTACCACGCCTCCGGCTTCGCCGGCGGCACGGCGCTGCTCGACCTGCCCAACCCGCCGACCGGCATCTTCGCGGCCAGCGACCAGATGGCGTTCGGCGTCTACGAGGCCATCCGCCGCCGTGGGCTGCGGGTTCCCGACGACGTCAGCGTGGTGGGTTTCGACGACCTGCCGGAGGCCCGGTGGGCGTCCCCGCCGTTGACCACCGTCCGGCAACCGCTGGTGGAGATGGGCCGGCTCGCGGCGCGGACGGTGCTGCGACTGGCCCAGGGTGAGGGCGTCGACTCACCCCGGGTGGAGCTCGCCACCGAGCTGGTCGTCCGAGACAGCACCACCGAGCCGCCGACCGGGTGACCCTCGTCGTTTCGTCGGCCCGAACCGGGTCGGATTCTGGTTCCGCCGATACCGGTCCGGCTTCCGGTAATTGCGGCCCGCGGGCGTGGGCACCGGCGGCGCGGTGAGCGACCTCGGGCCGCCCACCGCGCCGAACGGATCAGTGCTGGTGCCGGACGGGTCGCCGCACTGCAACACGCTCAGCGTCGGGTACGCGGTGAGTCGGTGGCACGGGGTGCGGTCGTAGAAGCGCTTGCCGACCAGATGCAGGAAACTCTGCACCGTGCAGGGCGCGGCGGCCCGGTCCAGGGTCAGCCCGATCGGCCCCTGGTTGGTGGAGAGGGTCACCCGGACCCTATGGATGCCGGGGCCGGTTATCGATCTGACCGGGCAACCGGCGACGGCGGTGCCACAGCAGACCACCCAGCAGGGCCAGCACCGTCGCGCCGCTGAGCGCGACCACCGACCAGAGCCACCCCGAGCCGGTATGCGCCGGACCGCTGGCCGGCGCTGGGCGCGGTGGACCGGGCGCGGCCAGCGCGGACGGGGTCGCCGATGGCGTGGCGGTCAGCTCTCCCGGCTCGACCAGGCGGCCGACGCTAGCGTCGCGAGGCAGCGAGAAGCCCCAGTCCAGCAGGGCCGCACCCTGTTCCCAGCCACGCATCGGCGCCGGCTCGGCACCCAGCAACGTCACCACCAGCCGACGCCCGCCACGCTCGGCCGCGCCGACGTACGTGTGCCGCGCCAGGTCGGTGAACCCCGTCTTGCCCCCCAACGCGCCCGGGTACCGGTAGATGAGCTGGTCGTCGTTCTGGATCTGGAAGCCCTTCGTACGCTGCGCCGGCTGCGCCGGAATCGTCGCCTGCTCGGTGAGCGCGTACCGGCGGAACGTCGGCTGGACGAAGCAGGCCCGGGCGATCAGCGCCAGGTCGTACGCGCTGGTGAACTGACCCCTGCCGTCCAGACCGGACGGGGTGACGGCGTGCGTCTGGAGCGCCCCGAGGTGGTGTGCCTGCTCGTTCATGGCGCGCACTCCCCCGGCCGCGCCGTCGGGGCCGCCACCCAGCCGGGCCAGCGCGTTCGCCGCCTCGTTGCCGGAGTTCAGCAGCAGCCCCAGCCAGATCGTCTCGATCGTGTAGCGGCCACCCTCGACCAGGCCGACGGCGGAGGAGCCGGGCTCGATGTTCATGTCCGCCGCGGTGACGGTCACCGTCTGGGTTGGGTCGAGCCGCGGCATCATCGTGGCCGCTAACAGCAGCTTCTGGACGCTCGCCGGGGTGCCGTACTCGTGCGGGCCGCAGCCCCCGAGCACCTGGCCGGAGTCCAGGTCCGCGACCAACCACGACGTGGCGGTGATCGCCGGTGGCGCGCCCGCGCCGGCCGGCACGACCAGGCCGCTCGTGGCCAGCCCGGCGCCCCCGACCACCCGCGCCTCCGGCACGGCGGGCGGGGGTGCGGGCCGCGGCGGGCGGGACATCGCCGGCGCCGGCACCCGTGGGCACCGCACGGCCGGTGCGGCGGCAGCGGCACCCGTGGCAGCGGCTCCGGTCGCGGCGACGGGCGTGGGGTCCGCCGCGGCGGCCGTGACCGGCGCGGGAGCGAGCAGGACGGCGGACGCCGTGACCGCCAGCAGCGCAGCTCTCATGTGCCCGACCCTAGACAACAAGATCGCCCGGGGGGAGCTGTTGCCGCTCGACCATCCGGCGGCGGACCGCTCCACCACGTAGTCGGGCAGCGCGGCACTGCCCCGCGACCGCCGAGCACGCGGCGGATGTCGGCGCGTCGCGGTCGAGTTCGGCATATTGACCCGTAACCCAAATGGTTTGTGATCGTTTGGGGTGTATGGGCGTTACGGTGCGGGACGCGCGTCGGCTT
>NZ_JBNCKT010000192.1:0-5675 GCF_049841675.1 Micromonospora sp. DT4 | reverse complement strand
AAACACGGCGAAGACCTCCTCGACGTCCTCACCGCCCTGTTCACCACCGGCCCCTGGCTCCCACCGGACCTCACCACTGACTCGAGCTAAATACGTACCGTCGACGAGGTGAGGGGAGGAATTGAGTGCCAGCAGCGACTGGCAACTCAGAGACCGTACGAGGGAATCAATTTCCACGCCCACCCCCGGTGCTGACGCACTGCATGAGCCAGACACCCAGAGTGATCGAAGAATCTCATAGTGTCAATGCCGTGCGAATGCGCCAGCCCGCTACCTGGGCAGCCCGAATTCCTAGGAGAACACGCCGTATGGGACGAATTGCTGGTTGCGATTGCCGGTCACAACGAGACGATGACCGGCTGGACCTGGACGTTCTTGGTCAGCTGCTGAGGTGAGGGGACAGGCGTGCTGACGCTGACGGACGTGTTGTAGCCGTAGATGACGACGCCGTCGAGGTGGTTCGCGCCCGACCAGTTTGACTCCAGGCGGACCGCCATCTGAGTGGGGAAGTTGGTCACCTCCTCGGCGCACGACCGGATCAGGATCACGCTCGGGGTGGCGGTCAGGTGGGTGGCCAGCATCCGGGCCAGCTTCTTGTAGGTCCAGCCCCAGTCCTTGGCGCCCGCCTCGGCGTCACCGATCTCCTCGTCGTTGCCGTGCGCGCGGATGCACAGCGGCTCGCCTGCCTGCACCCCGGCCAGGTAGGTGGCCAACTGCCGATCCGCCTCGGCCTGCGTGAGGCCGGCGTCGATGGGCAGGAGGGCACCCCACGCAGCCGCGCCCGATTCGGGACCCTCAGATCGACCCCGTGTATTCGGATCCTGCGTCGCCACGATGAACATGACATTCTCCTTTGGGTCATCCGCCTGTTTAAAACCGCCGACGGCAGATTAGCCCGGTGGTCGAAGAGCCGCCCTGTCGGCTATCTGGCTCAACAGGCTTCGCTGGTTGGGAGGAAAATTGTCTACGCTCGTCCGCGGTTCGGGCTTCTCTGGCCGTGGTCATTGGCCCGCAATTCCCAGAGGCGCAATTAGCGTACCGTTGGATTTATCTTCGGAAGTGAGTGGCGCGATGCCGCAGAGATGCTTCACTGCAACTCCTGGGTCTCCTGGCGGCCGTGGTGAGAAGTGGACCAGCCATCAGGGTGGGAGTAGCGATTACCTCCGCCGGTGGTATGCGGACCAACGAGGACCGCGTCGGTCGCCGCGGCACCCTCGCCTGGGTCATCACCGGCGCCACCGACCTGTACGACGACACCGTGCTGCCCGCCGACGGTGACGTTCAGTGGCTTTTTGACCGCATCGGTGAGCGGTTGACTCAGGCGGGCGCTGACGCCTACCGGGGATCCGTCGTCGCGCTCCTGACCTTAATTGCCGATGGTGTAGCCCACGAGCAGGCAGCACTGTCGTTCCCCGCAAGTAGGGTGCCCCCGGCCTGCTCGATCGCGTTCTGCGTCGACCAGGGCATCGGTTACGACCTCGCCCGCATCGGGCGACGCCACGGCCGTGATCGGCGGCGATCGGCCGCTGGTGCTGGGAGGGCGTGCCGAGCTGCCGGTATACGCCTTGGAACAGCCGGAACATGGCACGTTTTGAGTACCCGGCGAGCCGAGCCAGTTCAGCGACCATCGTCCCCGCCCAAAGTGCAATGAACTCAGGAACACCGCGGCTGGCACATATCGAGGACGGGGCCCTACCCAATTCATGCAGCACCTTGGCCGCTGAGGCTCATCATGGCTCATCATGAGAGGCGCTGCTCCTTGACAAGGGCTTGATAGCGTTCGTATGCCTGCTGCGCTCGCGCACAGCAATAGTAGCCAGCGTGCCTTACCCGAAGTCTCTCCGCGATCACCGGACGTCGAAGACTCGCCGAGGTCCGTCGATTTGTTGAAAGTAGGAGTGGCACCGGGGTGAAATAAACGTCTTCCAGTCCGCTCCCGCTGCGACCCTAGCTCGGATGGCGGTCGTGGTGAGAACCTCGGTTGGGCCTAGGTCGTCGAAGATGTGGACGGCCTCACCCCTGGCTTGCCAGACGGACGCCTTTGCTGCTTCGAACCGGTCTTTCGCCGTCAGGCAGATCAGGCGCCGGGGCGGGTAGAGCTGGGCTACGGTCGGCCAGTCGAGGTCATGGCGGGGTGCGATGAGCAGCGCGACCCGGCCTGCGAACTCGTCCGCGGTCAGCGCTAGGCCTAGCAGGGTGAACCGCTCCCAGACCGTCAACGGGTTACGGGATGGGTGGTACGCCGCCGTGGCCAGGTCGCCGTACTCGCCGTGCGTGCGCCAGCCGAAATGGGTGGTGAGGACCGCGACGTGGGGGAGCTGCAGCACTGCGAGGCTGCGTCGCAGGATCGCGAGATGCCCAACGTGTGGTGGCTGGAACCGACCCGTCCAGACCGCATGGAGCTGTTCCTCCATCTGGCCGGTCAGCCGCCGGCCGGCGGCATTGGGGTAATCCTGCTGCTGAGGACGGCCTGGGTCGACGCCAACAGTCGACGCAGGCTGTCGTTAGTCGAAAAGTTGTGATCTGCACCGGCTACGACGTGGGCGCGGTCAGCCGGGATTGCTGAAAGATCCATGCCCGCGGTGTACTGGTCAGCTCCAGCGAGCCACACCCCGTCCACGTCCTTGCAGTGCGCGTCCCATGCGGCGCCGGATTCGTCGATCATGTCCCGGCGCAGTTCGAGACCGTGCCGGTAGGTGCGCCCGGTGCGGTTCAGCTCGTCGATCTGCGTGGCCGGCAGGAATACGCGGGCCAGATCGACAAGCCTGCACAGGGGTGCGAGGCACCAGACCAGCCAGTCGTTCGCGCCAGCCCCGTCGCGGGCGCGCAGCGCGGTCGCACCGCCCATCGAATGCCCTACCAGCAGTACAGACGACCCGCGTCGGGCCGCCCACTCGCCGACGACCTCGACTGACCGCACCTCCGAGGTGAAATCCCGAAAGACGGGCGTCGAGTCACCTGATCCAAGTGGGTCAACGGTCAGGGTCTCGAATCCCTGCCACGCCCAGGCTCGGGCCAAGCGGTTGTAGAGCCCGTATGGGCCATGCCGCGAGCTGCCGAAGTACCCGGGGATGACGACAATGGTTCGTCGGCTCGCCGCCCAACTGGCGGCATGCCGAGTTACCGCAACCGCGCCGTACGGCGACGGCAGCCGTAGCTGTTCGACGTCGGGCCACGAGTCGGCCGGAAACGCAGGCATCGCCGTCCACTCGTCCGTTTCGCCGCGCCACATTCGGGCCGTGCCATTGGGAGTCGCCAGGTAACGGTACCGAGAATCGGTGGGCAGGACCCCGTTGAGCAGGTGAGTGATCATGAGGACGGTGGAACTGCTCCCCACCACCAGGCGATTGCGGCATCGCTCCCTGCCCTCTGCCCGCCACCATGCGACTAGTCGCCGCTCAATCTCTCCAGCGGTCTCGCAGCCGGGAATCCTCAGCTCGGCTGCGCTGATCACCCGCGCGCGAAACAAGTCGAGGGATTGGTGCGCCTCTGGCTCAACTCTCCGCAGCTCCGCCGTTGAGAGGCCCGCAGCCGCGCCCAGGCCGACGGCGGACAGCGCTAGTTCCCCCTCGTACGGCAGGTCCAGCGCTGCGGCCAGCAGCCGGGCCGACGCGACTGCCTGTGGCGTGGGCGTGGCCACGACGGCTGTCAAGGGTGCGGTGCTGGCCCGGATGGTGTCGGTCAGCCGGACTGCCTGCTCGTGCCCATGAGCGGTGATGGACTCCAACTCGGAGGTGCCATGGATGTCCAGAAGGTTTTTTTCGGTCTCGAGGTGGCGAGCAAGGACGATGACAGCCATCCGGGCACCCCGTTCTAGGAGATCGCCAATGGGCCGGCGTTAGCTAGAAGCCTTTCCGCCATGATCAAAGTTGTAAGGTAGTAACGCTGAATCCTTGGGAGGAAGGAGTCACGAGTGACCGGCAGCGTGAACTCCTCCCAGCGCTCTCCAGCCGACTTTTCGTACGTGTGGCCGCGTAACGTGAGTGCGTCGATCTTTCCGGTAAAGAGCTCCATACCCTCGGCAACGGGCAGCCAGACAAGCGCAGCGACCTCGTCGGCGCCCGGCTTGTAGTTGGCGAGGGCCAGGTCGCATCGGTAGAGGTAGACAGACTGATACTCCCGGTTTAGCTGTCCATTCGCTTGGTCAGCAACCTCGACTCGTTCCCCGAGGTCGTGCAGGTGATCAGGGGACACGGTCAGGCCGAGTTCCTCAGTAACTTCGCGCAGCCCGGCGAGGATCGGCTCGCCGGCCTCAAGGTGGCCCGCAGCGCTGACGTCGAGCAGCCCGGGGAAGTTGCGCATGCTGTCAGCCCGCTTCTGCAGCAGGAGCGCCCCGCCCTCGCTGCCCGAGACGATCCAGCAGTGGAAGGTCCGGTGCCACTCGCCCTGACGATGGGCCTCGATGCGGTCCATGCTGCCACGGGGCTCCAGGTTAGCGTTGTAGATATCGATTCGCTCTGCCATGACTCACCTTCCGGTAATGAATGCCGCGCCAGCCGGTCGCGCCCAGACTGAGGCAGCGACGGCTCGGTCTCGTAACGACGCCAGATGGTCGGCCTCCGCGTCCTCGTGTAGCGCCCGCAAGATTCGTATCTCGAGCACGAGAGATTTGGCGTACCGTCCCTGATCCGATTCTGCCTGGAACCCCTCCTTGGCCTGGCGCACCAGGTCAAGCGCCTCTCGTAGCGCCGCGGTGCCGTGCACGTCGCTGGGCTGCACCGTGCCGCCGGTATTAACCCCCACCATCGTGGCGATAGCAAGCGCCCGCGCATAGTCGACATGCGCGAGGTCGACGCGGACCTCATGGGGAGCCTCCGCGGCCACGCCGACCAGCAATTGGTGGGCCCGATCGAAGCTCTCCTGGGAATGCTTGTCGTCACGGTTCATGCGAATGACTCCCAGATGCCGGTGAGCCTTTGCCAGCAGGAGGCTCCGTCGAGGTTCGCCGAAGCCCGTGGGCAGTTGATCGCCGTATCGGATTGCGCGCTCGATGTTCACCACGGCGACGCTGCGGTTCAGCAGATAGTTCGCCCAGCCGAGATCGTCGATGAGAATGGAGATGATCGCGAGCTTGTCGTCGACGAACTGGGCGGATTCTAGGGCCCATTCGCCGAGCTGCACCCGTTGCTCGTGGAAGCCGAGGACATGCAGGGTCAACGAGGCGTTCTCGCGGAGGCGCAGGAGCGCTGGATCTCGCTGCTGTGTGTGAAGGATCTTTCCGTAGGCAATGATGCCGGTCGAGTACTGGTGGTATGCGTCGAGTGGGTCCGGCGCGACTTGCTGTCGGGTTAGCAGGTAGACGACCTCGATGACGGCGCTTACGGCGATCACCATCACCGCCACGACAGAGGGCAATAGCCAGCGGAATGCATGGTCATGCCCGCCTTCGTCAACCCACTCCTGCGTTGTCTGGAAGGCAAAGGTGGCGAGCCCTAACGCTGTGCCGATCATGAACGTGGTGACGGCACCGGTCCCGGTTAGAGCACGTCGCAGGTGCATGGCGACCTCCCCGGCCAGTGGTCGAGAATGGGGCGCCGATACTACCGAACGCGAACCGTCCTCGTAAGTGTCGCTTGGCCGACGGCTATCTACCTCTTGTAAGAGCGACCGGCAATAGGCGTCACTTGAGTCGGCGGGTTGTCGGTCGGGTGTCCCAGCGATAGAGCGTGCGGGCT
>NZ_JBNCKT010000191.1:0-5777 GCF_049841675.1 Micromonospora sp. DT4 | reverse complement strand
GACGCGCCCCCGTGCCCGCCCCGCCGCGCCGCTTCACCGGCTGGTTCACCCCCGCCCGCCCGCCGGCACCCCTGACGAGGTCCGCGCCCGTGGCGGCGCTGGCCGCCTGAGCACGCACCTGGAGGTGCACCGTGAACTTCCTACCGAACGACACACTCGCCGGCTACGCCCGCACCGCCGTCGACCTGCGCACCCGCATGGTCGACTACCACCGCAGCCCGCTCGCGGCGCAGTACCTGCAGGCGTTCTTCGACAGCCGCCTCGCCAACCACCCCAGCCCCAGTCCAGCGGGCATGGCGAAGGTCCTCGACGCGGTCCGCGCCATCACCGCCAACCCGTGGCGACTCGGCGAGCCGTACGTCATCGCCCCCGCGATGACCGCGATCATCGCCGCCGCCGCGGCGGCCCTCGACCTGACTGGCGAGGTGCTCCCCGCCGACATCGCCCCCGACGACGGCGGGGTGCTGTTCCTCCCCGAACCGATCTACCACCGCAACCTCCGCGGCGAGGTGTCCTCCATCGGGGCGATCACCTGGGCCCGCACCACCAACACCGGCAGCGGACGGTCGTTCTGGGCCATCGTCGGCTGGGCCGACCACCACGACGCGCACGACCCGGCGGCCGTGCGCCGCCGGCAGCAGCTCGCCGACCGGCCCGACCTCGCCCGCCAGTTCGGCCCCTACGTGCTGACCGACTTCACCGAGATCCCCATCGGCCAACCCGTCGACCCCCGCCCCGAACTGCCCGTCCTCGACGGAGACGACCATGACTGGGAACCGGCACCCGACGGCCGATTCTGCATCGACGAGACCACCACCACCCCGATGCGGGCCTGCGCCGCTATCGCCTACGCCTTCTGGCGAATTCAGGCCCAACCTCTGGCCACCGTCGCCGCCGCCCCCGTGGACCGCGCCGCCCGCCGCCGCGCCGTGCGCGCCAGCATCCGCCACGACACCCGCGTGGTCATGCTGCGCCGCACCAGCCCTCTCGCCGAACCCACCGACGGCGAACCCAAGTGGCACTACCGGGTGCGGTTCGTCGTCCGCGGCCACTAGCGACGCCTGATCGACCGCGACGGCCACCCCTACCGCATCTGGATCAACGCCCACATCAAAGGCCCCGACGGGGCGCCCCTGCTGCACGGCGAGAAAGTCGCCGTCCTCGCCCGCTGATCCCCTGCACCCCGCCGAAGGCCGCGCGACGCCCCCTCCACGGGCCCGCGCGGCCTTCGCCGTCCCCGCCCACCACCCGGCCGCCGCTTTGAAGGAGTGACCAGTCATGACCACCCGCGTGCTGTCCGGGATCGCCATCGCGGTCACCGGCGTCCTGCTGCTGTGCTCCGGACTGGCCACCACCCTGATCTTCGGCGGCGGCACCGGCGCCGCCGCGTGTGCCGCGATCGCCAGCGTCACGCCCACCGCACCGTCGGCGACGCGCAGCCCCGCCCCGGGCGGGATCGGTCCGATCGGTGACTGGAGCACCGAGCAGGTCGGCAACGCCGCCACCATCACCGCCGTCGGCATGCGCCTCGGCGTCCCGCCCCGCGGCTGGGTCATCGCCGTGGCCACCGCGATGCAGGAATCCTCGCTGATCAAGACCCCGGGTGGGGACCGCGACTCGGTCGGCCTGTTCCAACAGCGGCCTTCCCAGGGCTGGGGCACCCCCGAGCAGCTACGGGACCCGCAGTACGCGGCGACGACGTTCTACCAGAAGTTGCAGGCCGTCGACGGCTGGCAGGCGATGGCGCTGACCGAGGCCGCCCAGGCGGTGCAGCGGTCGGCCTACCCGGACGCCTACGCGAGGTGGGAACCCGACGCTACCCGCATCGTCACCGCCCTGACCGGGGTCACCGCCGGCTTGGCCGCCTGCGGCGTGAGCGTCAGCGCGCAGGGCTGGACCCAACCGGTGCACGCAGACGTCGGCTCCGGTTTCCGCACCGAGAGCCGTCCCGGGCACGACGGCGTCGACCTGATCGTGGGCAAGGGCGCCCCGATCCACGCCGCGTCCGCCGGCACCGTCACCGTCGTACGCTGCAACGCCGTCGACGTGCGCACCGGCCGGGACTGGGGCTGCGACCGCGACGGCGACCCCGCACTCACCCGCGGCTGCGGCTGGTACGTCGACATCACCCACACCGGTGGGGTGATCACCCGCTACTGCCACATGCTCACCCACCCCTCCGTCGCCGAGGGCCAACAGGTCGCGGCCGGTGACGTCATCGGCGTCTCCGGCAGCTCCGGCCACTCGTCCGGACCGCACCTGCACTTCGAGGTACACCTCGGTGACCACACCTCCGGCACGGCCGTCGACCCGGTCGCCTTCATGGCCTCCGTGGGCGCGCCCCTCAACCAGTAGTCGCCATCGCGAACGCCGGCGGCGGCTGTGTGATCCACCCCCAGCTCGGTGGTCGTCCCGCCCCGGGGACGAGCGCCGCAACCCCCATCCACACAACCCTGAGGAGGAAAAGCCCGTGAGCACACCCACGCTCATCGGTGTCGCCGCGCTCCGCGGCAGGTTCACCGCCCGCTTGATCCAGTTCGGCGAGGACCCGCAGGTTATGGTGCCGCTGCTGCGCCGGATCTGGACCAACACGTTCGGCCGTGACACCGGCGCCATGGCTGCCGCGCTGCTGGCCCGCAACTGGTGGTCCCTCGCCGTCAACCCCAGGCCCCGCCGCTGGGACCAGCAGCCGCCCGTACCGGGCCTGGGCTACCCCGCCGACAACGACACCATCCGGCGGGGCGCGCTGCGTGAGGACGTCGGCGGGGCCCTCGAGTGGCTGTACCTGCTGCACCTCGACCAGCGGCGGCTGGTGGCCGACGAGGCGACGGTCCACGGCCGCTGGCTGCGGCACAGCGCCCACCACCTCGACCCCGTCGAGGAACTGTTCGTCACCGAACCCGCCGACGACGACGGCGGCGGCGGCCCGGAGATGACGGTGTGCACGGTCTGCGGCGCGGTCGACGAGATCGACCACGTCGAGGTGCCGTCCATGGCCGGCTACGGCTACGACACCGCCACCAGCTGCACCCGCTGCGGCTCCTCGGTCGTCACCGACCCGATGTTCGGCGACCACGTCACCCGCAAGCCCTGGCCGCCGCACATCCCCACGGCGGGTGACGCGACAGGCGGCGCCCGATGAGCACGCCCGATCCCACGCCGTCGCCGCCCACCAGCGGCAGCGATGGTCCGTCCACTCACCGATCGGAGACCACCATGAGCTACCAGCCTGGCCAGCGCGTCGCGCTGGTCCACACCAGCGACCCACATAGCCGGCTGCGTGCCGGCGACACCGGCACCGTCCGCCGCCACGACCAGCGGCAGAACATCGTCGAGGTCGCCTGGGACAGCGGCTCGACGCTGTCGATGTGCCTCGACGACGGCGACCGCATCGCACCAGCCGCCACCGCGCCGCCCACCGGCGATCCGGTCGGCGAGGCCACCGGATGGGCCGCCGCGCTGCGGCGCATGCGGGTCGCCGGCGCCGAGGCTGGCCACACCGCCGCCGAGTGGTGGGCGCAGGACACCATCGGCGCCCGGGTCAGCGGCGACACCCGCCTGGCCGCCCGCCGGATCCTGTCCGGCATCCACGACGCCGATCCCGCCGTCCTCAACACGTTGCCCCACTTCTCCTCGGCTGGAGACTCGGTCGATGCCGCCGGGTGGGAGCTGTTCGCCGACGCCACCGGCGATGTCTCCGGCTGGTTCGGGCTGCGCATCCAGCAGCGCGACGAGGCGATGACCGTCTACCGCGAAGCCTTCGACACCGCAACCGAAGAGCGTGTCGCCGACCTGTGTCACCTCGCGGCCAGCCCCACCGGCCGCGACGTGTCCCACCTGCACCCCGACCGGGTACACCTCGGCGACGTCGGCGTGTTCTCCGGCGAGTGGGCGATGACCGCCGGCCCGGACGGCGATGACCGCTTCGAGATCGGCTTCGTCGGCACTCTGATCGACCACTGGAACGGGTGGGCGGTGTTCTCCTGCACTCGCCCGGTGGCGGAGGCGATCGTCGCCGACCAGCACCGGCTCCGCGACCAGCACCGCCGCAGCCTGCGCGAGCAGGGCGTACCGGAGGACGACCTGGATCGCCGCGTCGACGCGGATCTGGCCGACCTGTCCTTCGACGGAGACGTCCTCGTGGTCGACCAGCGCGCACTGTCCGACGATCCGGAAGCCATCGAACGCGTCGCCCCGGACGGTGACGGCCGGTACGCGGTGATGGGCCGCAGCTGGTGCTGGGAGGCCGTCGACCCGTACGCCTGCGACCGGATCGTCGGCGACCTGCCCGACCCGAACCAGGCATAGGCCCAGCGACCCCCGGCCAGGCCGCGCCGCGTCACCCGGAACCGAGCCGTCTCCGGCAGCGGCACCCGACACACCACCACGACAGGCAGGACCAACAGGAAGGACAACCACGTGACCATCCGTACCCAAGAGGAGATCGTCACCCGGGTCTGGGCTCTCCGGGCCAACCGACAGGACATCCTCGGCTTCCGGGAGGACGTGCTCGTGGAGGCACTCGACCTCGACCACGCCCGCCAGGTCATCACCCCCCGCCACCCGGTTGAGTGGACCCAGCGGGTCGACCACGAGACCTACGCCCGGGACTACCTCGATTTCGCCATCGGGAAGATCCTCGACCACCGGGGCAACTCGGCGAGCCGGTCGGTGGACAAGCTCAGCGAACTCGCCTGGCTCCTCGGCCGCGACGACATCGTGGCGGCGATGGACCACGCCGGCTACCCGATGTACGGGGCGCCCAAGGTCAAGGCATTCGCCGACGGGTTCGGCTGGCCGTTCCTCGACGGCGACGACGGGCTGGCCCTGGCCCGGATGGCTGACGGTCAGCAGTGCGACCCGCAGGGCTGCGAACGGGGCTGCGCCGACTGACCACAACCGGCCCACCGGCCCAGCCCCCGACCCTCGACGTGCCCGCGTAGACAGCCGGCACGTCAGCGATCCCGCACCCCGCACCAATTCGACTTGATCGACTGGGCTGTGGGGCGTTCCATCGTCGGCGCAGACACCGCCCGCGCGGCGTCGACACCGACCAGCACGCACCGGCGGCGACCCACGTGTCGCCGTAACCCTTCAGCACCACCGGGGTGTGGCCGCCCACCCGCCCGGCCCGACCAGGCCGGCACGGGGTTGGCCCCACCCGTCTCCGCTGTGCGGTACCCACCGCCCGCGCACCCGGAGACGGGTGCGCGGGCCCGACCCTGGAATCGAGGCATCACCATGACCACACCAACCCCACCGGCCCCCCAGGCCGGCGCGCCGCAGAACAACCCGGCCGCGACCGGCACGCCCACCGCGGAGCCCGCCTCCGGCCGGTCCGGCTACCTATACCGGAAGGTGGCTCTGCACCTGGCCGACCACCCCGACCAGATTCTCAAGGTCGGTGAGGTCACCCGGGCGATCGGCGCCCCGTCGTCCGGGGCCGTGTTCGAGGCGCTGAAGAAGATGGCCACCGCCGGGCACGCCACCCACCACCGCGACCCGCACCACCGCTTCCAGATCACCCAGGCCGGCATCGACGCCGCCGGCACCCTCCCACCCGCCGCGCCCCGCACCCGCTCCAGCAGCAGCGGTGGTGGCAGGCAGGGACGGCCCGCGCCCGTACCGCGACCGAACGGGACGCTGTACCACCCGCGGCGGCTCGGCCGAGGCTGGGACGTCGAGGAACTACGGCGACTGCGCACCCAGCAGGTGCCCGTGCTGCTGTACGGGCCGCCCGGCACCGGCAAGACCGCCATGGTCGAGGCCGCCTTCCC
>NZ_JBNCKT010000190.1:0-5899 GCF_049841675.1 Micromonospora sp. DT4 | reverse complement strand
ACAACCCACACCCCCCACAACCAACCAACCCAACCAACCAACCAAGCCAACCAAACCATGGGGATGTCTCGATAAAAACAGTGGGGGCCATCTCACCAACGGCACCAGAGAACGACCCACAGCCACTTGATATGATCTATGCGCTATATCCGGTTGAGGGACTTCCACAGGTCCGCCATGGATGGGAACCAGCCGATTTGTGGACCTTCGTAAAGAATCATGATCACGCGAGGGCTGCCCCCATGATCGCCCTGGGTTATATCGACCAGCCCGGCAGGTTAAACGACAAGCTAGGGGTGCAGGCAGGCACTCAATCGCAGCGAGGGAGAAGCAGATGGCGGGTCGACTCGCGGTCGTCGGGGCCGGGCTGATGGGCTCCGGCATCGCCCAGGTGGCGGCGCAGGCGGGCTGGCAGGTGACGCTGCGCGACCTGGACGACGCGGCCACCACCCGGGGGCTCGGCGGCATCCGGAAGTCGCTGGAGAAGTTCGCCGAGAAGGGCAAGATCGAGGCGTCCGACGTCGAGGCGACGTTGGCCCGGATCACCCCGACCACCGACCTGGAGGCGGCGGCGGACGCGGACATCGTGGTCGAGGCGGTCTTCGAACGGCTGGAGATCAAGCACGAGGTGTTCCGGGCGCTGGACAAGATCTGCAAGTCCGACGCGGTGCTCGCCACCAACACGTCGGCCATTCCGGTCACCCAGATCGCGGCGGTCACCGAGCGGCCCGAGGCCGTCGTCGGCACCCACTTCTTCTCCCCGGTGCCGATGATGCAGCTCTGCGAGCTGGTGCGCGGCTACAAGACCAGCGACGCGACCCTGGACACGGCGCGGGCCTTCGCCGAGGAGCTCGGCAAGACGGTCGTCGTGGTCAACCGGGACATCGCCGGCTTCGTCACCACGCGACTGATCTCCGCGCTGGTGATGGAGGCGGTCAAGCTGGTCGAGTCCGGCGTGGTGTCCGCGGAGGACCTGGACACCGCCTGCCGGTTGGGCTTCGGGCACGCCATGGGCCCGCTGGCCACCACCGACCTGACCGGGGTGGACGTGCTGCTGCACGCCTCGAAGAACATCTACACCGACACGGCTGACGAGAAGTTCTTCCCGCCGGAGCTGCTCCAGCGCATGGTCACCGCCGGTGACCTGGGCCGCAAGACCGGCAAGGGCTTCTACACGTACTGAGTGGATGACGACCGGGGCGGTGCTGTCCGCCCCGGTCGGCCCGCTCACCCGTCGCGCTTGGTGGTCCAGCGGAAGGTGGTCAGGCAGAGCACCAGGCCGATCACGCACCACAGGGCCAGCACCAGCGCCACCCGCCCCAGCTCGAACGAGCCGCCCGGCTCCTGCGCTCCGAAGCTCTCCGGCAGGAAGACCGCCCGCAGCCCCTGACACATCCACTTCAGCGGGAAGAACGCCGCCACCTGCTGCATCCAGGTGGGCAGGTCGGTGAAGACGAAGAACACCCCGGAGATGAACTGGAGCACCAGGGCCACCGGGGTGACCACGGCCGAGCCGCTGCGGGCGGTGCGGGCCAGCGACGAGATGGCGATGCCGCACAGGGTGCACGCGGTCACCCCGAGCACGCAGACCCAGCCGAAGGTGAACCACTTCCCGGCGCTGCCGGGCAGGTCGAGGTCGAACAGTGCCACCGCGACGGCCAGCAGCAGCGCGGTCTCGGCGATCCCGATGGCCACCACCATGATCACCTTGCCGGCGAACCAGACCCACTTCGGCATCGGCGTGCCCCGGTAGCGCTTGAGCACGCCCCGGTCCCGCTCGATCGGGATCCAGATGCCCAGGTTCTGGAAGCTCACCGTCATCAGGCCGGTCGCGATCATGCCGGTGATGAAGTACTGGGTGAACTTGACCCCGCCGCCGATCGTCCCGTCGAAGATCGACGCGAAGATCAGGATCATGATGATGGGGAAGCCCATCGTGAAGACCACGGACTCCCGGCTACGCAGGAACTGCGTGATCTCCAGTCGGCCCTGGCGCAGGGCGAGCGCGCCGGCGCGGGGCGGGCGGCCGCAGCCGGCGGTGATCGGTGCGGCCGGCTTCGTCGTGGTCGTCATCGCGCATGTCCGATCATCGTGAGGTAGACGTCCTCCAGGGTCGGCCGGGTCACCGTGAGCCCGGGGACCTCGCCGCCGTAGCGCGCGGCCAGGTCGGCCACGAGGGCCGTCGGCGTCGCGCTCTGCGCGCTCTCCAGCGTCCCTTCGGGGGTACGCCAGGAGACCGTCGCCAGGGCCTCCTGGCGATTGCCGAGCTGGTTCGGCGCGGCCACCTCGACCAGCTGGCCGCCGGCGATCACACCGACCCGGTCGGCGAGCGCCTCCGCCTCGTCCAGGTAGTGCGTGGTGAGCACGATCGTGGTGCCGGCTGCGGCGAGGTCGCGGATCAGCTCCCAGAACTCGCGGCGGGCCTCCGGGTCGAAGCCGGTGGTCGGCTCGTCGAGGAAGAGCAGTTCGGGACGGCCGATGATGCCCAGCGCCACGTCGAGGCGGCGCTTCTGCCCGCCGGAGAGGGTGTGCGTACGCGCCGACGCCTTCGCGGCCAGCCCGACCCGCTCGACCACCTTGGCGGGGTCGTCCGCGTCGGGGTAGAACCCGGAGAAGTGCCGGACCACCTCCGCGACGGTCAGCTCGTCGAATTCGCCGGTGCCCTGCAACACGATGCCGACTCGGGAGCGCCAGTCGGCGTCCGGTCGGGCCGGGTCCGCGCCGAGCACGGTCACCTCGCCGGCGTCCCGGTGCCGGTAGCCCTCCAGGATCTCCACGGTGGTGGTCTTGCCCGCGCCGTTCGGGCCGAGCAACGCGAACACCTCGCCCCGGTGGACGTCGAGGTCCACGCCCGCCACCGCCACGTTGTCGCCGTACGCCTTGCGCAGCCCTCGGACGGAGATGGCCAGCTCGTCATCCATGACGTCAAGTGTGCGTCCTGGTGGCGATCGGCGGGTGCCCGGGGTGTGGCGGTCCGCGCCACCGCGCGCGCTTCGCACCCCGGCGTTCTCGACATGGACCTGTGTGGTTTTCCACAACCTCTTCTACTGAACGGTAACTTAGACTCCGGCCATGGATGAGACGCCGAGCCGGTTGCCCGAGCGGGACCGCCCGTGGGTGATGCGCACGTACGCCGGCCACTCGTCGGCCGCTGCGACGAACGCGCTCTTCCGCCGCAACCTCGCCAAGGGGCAGACCGGCCTGTCGGTCGCCTTCGACCTGCCCACCCAGACCGGGTACGACCCCGACCACGAGCTGGCCGCCGGTGAGGTCGGCCGGGTCGGCGTGCCGGTGGCCCACCTGGGGGACATGCGGGCGCTCTTCGACGGCATCCCGCTCGCCGAGATGAACACCTCGATGACCATCAACGCGCCCGCGATGTGGCTGCTCTCCCTCTACGGGACCGTCGCGATGGAGCAGGGGTGGACCG
The DNA here is from genome assembly GCF_049841675.1 of Micromonospora sp. DT4. NCBI lineage: Bacteria > Bacillati > Actinomycetota > Actinomycetes > Micromonosporales > Micromonosporaceae > Micromonospora > Micromonospora sp. DT4. The sequence continues at coordinate 2,469 of NZ_JBNCKT010000190.1, read as the reverse complement.
TCGACATGCTCTCCGGCACCACCCAGAACGACATCATCAAGGAGTACCTGTCCCGGGGGACGTACATCTTCCCGCCGGCGGCCTCGCTGCGGCTGACCGCGGACGTCATCGCCCACACGCTGACGACGATGCCGAAGTGGAACCCGGTCAACATCTGCTCGTACCACCTCCAGGAGGCCGGCGCGACGCCCGTGCAGGAGGTCGGCTTCGCGCTGGCCACCGCCGTCGCCGTCCTCGACGCGGTCCGCGACTCCGGTCAGGTGCCCGCCGAGCGGATGGGCGACGTGGTGCAGCGCGTCTCGTTCTTCGTCAACGCGGGCGTGCGATTCGTCGAGGAGATCGCCAAGATGCGCGCGTTCGGCGTGCTCTGGGACGAGATCACCCGGGACCGGTACGGCGTGACCGAGGCCCGGCAGCGGCGGTTCCGCTACGGCGTGCAGGTCAACTCGCTCGGCCTCACCGAGGCGCAGCCGGAGAACAACATCCAGCGGATCGTGCTGGAGCTGCTCGGCGTGACGATGTCCCGCGACGCCCGTGCCCGCGCCGTGCAGCTACCCGCCTGGAACGAGGCGCTCGGCCTGCCCCGCCCCTGGGACCAGCAGTGGTCGCTACGGATGCAGCAGGTCCTGGCGTACGAGTCGGACCTGCTCGAATACCCCGACCTCTTCGCCGGCTCGCACGTGATGACCGCGCTCGTCGACGAGATCGTCACCGGGGCACGGGCCGAGCTGGACGCCGTGTTGGAGCTGGGCGGCGTGGTGGCCGCCGTGGAGACCGGCTACCTCAAGAGCGCGCTGGTCGCCTCGCTGGCCGAACGCCGTCGCCGGATGGAGTCCGGCGTCGACGTGGTGATCGGCGTCAACCGGTACGCCGAGACCGAACCCTCTCCGCTGACCGCCGCCGGTGCGCAAGCCGTCGAGCAGGTCGATCCCGCGGTCGAGTCGGCCGCCGTGGAGGGCGTACGCCGATGGCGGGCCGACCGGGAGGCGGCCGTGGTCGACGCGGCGCTGGCCCGGCTCCGCGCGGACGCCGCGACCACCACCAACCTGATGCCGGCGACCCTTGACTGTGTGCGGGCCGGGGTGACCACCGGCGAGTGGGCCGGCGCGCTGCGCGAGGTGTTTGGGGAGTACCGGGCACCGACCGGCCTGGCCGGCGCCACCGGCAGCGGCGGCGAGCCGGGCATCGCGGCCGTCCGCGAGCGGGTCGCGGCCACCGCCCGGGAGCTGGGCACCGGCCGGCTGCGGCTGCTCGTCGGCAAGCCCGGCCTGGACGGGCACTCCAACGGCGCGGAGCAGATCGCGGTACGCGCCCGCGACGCCGGCTTCGAGGTCGTCTACCAGGGCATCCGGCTGACCGCCGGACAGATCGTGGCCGCCGCCGTCGAGGAGGACGTCGACCTGGTCGGGCTGTCCGTGCTGTCCGGCTCGCACCTGGCCGCCGTACCCGCGGTGCTGGACGGGCTGCGCGCCGCCGGCCGGGCGGACCTGCCGGTGGTGGTGGGCGGCATCATCCCCGCCGGCGACGCCGACACCCTGCGAGCCGCCGGGGTGGCCCGGGTCTTCACGCCGAAGGACTTCGCCCTCACCGGGATCATCGACGACCTGGTGACGGTCATCCGGCAGGCCAACGACCTGCCCTGATCGGGTTGTCGAAGGGGTCAACGGCCGGCGTACGTCATGCAGTCGGCCATGTCGTTGTCCGGGCCGACCTTGATGGACGACGCGTGGCACTCCAACTGCTCGTTGTGTCGGCAGTCGGAACGCTGGCAGGCGCCCACCTGCGCGGTGAGGCCGTCCACCCCGCCCCGGACGGGTGACTCGACGAAGGTGTGGCAGTGCGCGTGGTCCATGCTGCCGATGGTGATCGCGAAGGCGTGGCAGTCACCGCCCTGGTTGTACGCGCACGCAGCGACCACGCACTCCTGGACCCGGGGCATCTCCATTGCAGTGGTCATGCCGACCTCCTCTAGGCTGTTTGTCACGATCCTAGGCATTTGTCAGTGGACGCACCCTGTCAACTGCGTCCACCGCCCCCCGATGGACGCGGATGTCCGTTTCTGGGCGGGTTGGGGTGTGACCGGTCGCATCCGTCGGGCGGAATCGCGGCGGGCCGGGGGTCGTTACACACCCTGACGATCGCAGGACCACGGCCGTTCGCCCGCCCCGCCAGACCGGGTGGGAATGACCGGCCCGGCCGGGTCGTTGTGCAGCCCCGAACGGCCGCGGGCCCCGCCGCCCGCCCGGCAGGATCCGGTTCCGCCCGGTGGACAACCCCGGGAATGACCCCGATCGGCCGGTCGTTACATCCGGTTCGCGGCGCGACGAGCCCGCCGCCGCCCCCAGACTTTTCCCCTGTTCCGTGCAGCGCCGGACGAGGTGCTCACACCCATGTCATCCGATCCCCCCGGGATGTGTGGGTGTTTCCTACCCCCGAAGGAGCTACCCCCTATGACCACGATCCTGCGTA
>NZ_JBNCKT010000189.1:0-6020 GCF_049841675.1 Micromonospora sp. DT4 | reverse complement strand
ATTTGTCGAGGACCTTCCATCGACGTGTCTCGGCGTGACGTTCCGCCCCCACCCAGTTACCCGACAGTCTCTGAGCCGGCGACGGCGGGGATCTTCACGGCCGCAGACGACACGGCCGAACTGTGCGGAGGCTACCGATCCTGCACACGGCCAGAATCGGGGATCCGGCAGGTGATTGATGGCGTCCGTGCCCCGAACGGATCGCTGTGGCGGCGGACACGAAACCCTTGCTTCGCAGGCATTTCCCGGCAGGTGCGACGTAGCGTTGAGGGCTGCCCAGGGCGGGTCCGCATGCCGCACGCCTGGTTGACGCTGATCCGCTAGGTGAAGATGGTGAACGCCCGGTGCCTGTGCTGACTGATCCGCAGATGGACGCGCTTTCGTCGGAGTCGACCGCGCCGGTCGCACCTGCGGTGTTCCGATCCTCCTCGGCCCCGGCCCGCCGCACGCTGATCGACATTCTCGACGACTCGGTACGCGCGCACGGCGACGCCTCTGCTCTCGACGACGGCGCCACGGCGATGACGTACCGCGAACTGGCTGATGCGGTCGAGGTCGTACGAATGTCGGTTGCTGGGCACGGCATCGGGGTCGGCGACCGCGTGGGCGTCCGGATTTCATCGGGCACCGCCGAGCTGTACCTGGCGATCCTCGGCGTTCTCGCGGCGGGCGCGGCCTACGTGCCGGTCGACGCGGACGATCCCGAGGAACGCGCTGAGCTTGTCTTCGCCGAGGCGGGGGTCGTCGCGGTCCTCGGTGACGGGCTGGTGGTGTCACTGCGCCGTACCCCCGCCGGTCGGACCGGCCGTCCCGGCCCGGACGACGACGCCTGGATCATCTTCACCTCCGGCTCGACGGGCACCCCGAAGGGTGTGGCGGTCAGCCATGGCGCCGCCGCGGCTTTCGTGGACGCCGAGGCGCAGTTGTTCCTCGTCGACGAGGCCACTGAGGCGATCGGACCGCAGGATCGGGTCCTGGCTGGCCTGTCGGTGGCTTTCGACGCGTCCTGCGAGGAGATGTGGCTGGCGTGGCGGCACGGCGCATGTCTGGTGCCGGCCACGCGGTCGCTCGTCCGCAGCGGCGTCGACCTGGGTCCGTGGTTGGCGGAGCAGCGGATCTCGGTGGTGTCGACGGTGCCGACGCTCGCTGCGCTGTGGCCGGTCGAGGCGCTGGAGGAGGTCCGGCTGCTGATCTTCGGCGGAGAGGCCTGCCCCCCGGAGCTCGCGCAGCGCCTGGCCGTCGAGGGCCGGGAGGTCTGGAACACCTACGGACCGACCGAGGCGACGGTGGTCGCCTGCGCCGCGCGGATGACCGGCGAAGGACCGGTACGCATCGGGCTGCCGCTGGCCGGGTGGGAGCTCGCCGTGGTCGACGCCTCCGGCGCTCCGGTCGCGATGGGCGAGACCGGCGAGCTGGTGATCGGTGGGGTCGGGCTCGCTCGTTACCTGGACCCGGGCAAGGACGCCGAGAAGTTCGCGCCGCTGCCCGCGCTCGGCTGGCAGCGGGCGTACCGCAGCGGTGACATCGTCCGGGCGGAGCCGGAAGGGCTGCTGTTCGTCGGCCGCGGTGACGAGCAGGTGAAGCTCGGCGGACGCCGGATCGAGCTGGGTGAGATCGACGCCGCGCTGCAGGCGCTTCCCAACGTCGTCGGTGCCGCTGCGGCGGTGAAACGCACCGCCGCGGGCAACCAACTGTTGGTCGGGTACGTGGTTCCGCACGACGGCGTCACATTCGATGCCGCGACCGCGGCGCTGCGGATCCGTGAGCAGTTGCCGGCCGCGCTCGTGCCGCTGCTGGCCGTGGTGGATGCGCTGCCGACCCGGACGTCCGGCAAGGTGGATCGGGCGGCGCTGCCCTGGCCGTTGGCCACCCCGCGGGACACCGCGGGCGCGCTGACCGCGACGGAGGAATGGCTCGCCGGTGGTTGGGCGGAGATCCTGGGGGTACGCCCCACCGAGGCGGACGCGGACTTCTTCACCCACGGTGGCGGCAGCCTGAACGCGGCGCAACTGGTGGCATGGATCCGGCGCCGGCATCCGCGTGTCTCGGTGGCCGATATCTACCTGCACCCGAAACTGTCGCGGCTCGCGGCCGTGCTCGACGCGCTCGACACCACGGCGGCGACGCGCCGGGAGGTCCGACCGACGCCGAGGCGTGCCGGTCTGGTCCAGGCTGCGCTGATGGCACCGATGCTCGCCCTGGTCGGGCTGCGCTGGTTGACCGTTCTGGCCGCCCTTGGCAACGTGCTCACGCTGCTCGCGCCAGCACCCTGGGCACCGGTCGTGTCCTGGTGGTGGGTGGCGCTGGGCTGGCTGCTGTTGTTCAGCCCGCTGGGCCGGATCGCCCTGGCCGCCGCCGGAGCGCGACTGCTGCTGCGCGGGGTACGCCCGGGCAGCTACCCGCGCGGTGGCGGCGTGCACCTGCGCCTGTGGGCCGCCGAACGCCTCGCCGAGCTGACCGGTGCCACCAGCGTCGCCGGCGCGACCTGGATGATCACTTACGCCAGGGCCCTCGGCGCGCAGATCGGGGCCGACGTCGACCTGCACTCCGCGCCGCCGGTGACTGGCCTACTGAAGCTCGGCCGCGGCGCGGCGATCGAGCCGGAGGTCGATCTGTCCGGCCACTGGGTCGACGGCGATGTCGTCCGCATCGGCAGGGTTCGCGTCGGTGCCGACGCCCGGGTCGGATCCCGCAGCACCCTGATGCCGGGCGCTCGGATCGGCAAGGGCGCCCGCGTCGCCGCGGGCTCGACGGTGGCCGGCGCCGTACCGGCGAACCAGCATTGGGCCGGCTCCCCGGCCGCAGCCGCTGCCGCTGCCAAGGACTCGGACGGGTGGCCCGCGCAGCGCCCCGTTCGATCGCGGATGGGGGCTCGCCTCTGGCCGCTCGCGTATGGGATGACCGCCCAATTGCTGGGGCTGGTTCCGGTCGTCGCCGCTCTGCTGGCGCTCGCCCCGCTCGGCTGGACGCTTGCCGTCCGACCGACGGTCGGCGCTGTGCTGGCCGCCGTCGCGGTGGCGGCCGTCGCCTACGTCGCGGGCTACGCGCTGCTGGTTCTCGGGGCCGTCCGGGCGCTCAGCATCGGCCTGCGCGCCGGTTATCACCCGGTGCAGGGGCGGGTGGCGTGGCAGGTCTGGACGACCGAGCGGCTGATGGGGATGGCTCGGGTCGGGTTGTTCCCGCTCTACGCCAGCCTCTTCACGCCGGTGTGGTTGCGGCTGCTAGGCGCGAAGGTGGGGCGCGGGGTGGAGGCATCCACCGTGCTCGCGCTGCCGGCGATGACGACTGTCGCCGACGGGGCCTTCCTGGCCGACGACACCCTGGTCGCGACGTACGAGCTGAGCCATGGGTGGCTGCGCGTCGCCCCGGCTCGCATCGGTAAGCAGGCATTCCTCGGCAACTCCGGAATGGCGGCCCCCGGGCGTTCGGTGCCCAAGCGTGGACTTGTCGGGGTGTTGTCGTCGGCGCCGTTCAAGGCGAAGAAGGGCTCGTCGTGGCTCGGCGCCCCGCCGATGCCGCTGCGCCGGACCGTGGAAGCGGCCGACACCAGCCGCACCTTCGACCCGCCATTCCGGCTGAAGCTGGCCCGGGCCGCGATCGAGCTGTGCCGGATCGTTCCGGTGATGTGCGCCGGCGCCCTGGCGCTCGGTGTCCTGGCCGTACTCGCGTTCACGTGGCGGGCTGCCGGTTGGTGGGCGGCGGCGCTCGCCGCCGGGCCGGTGCTGCTGGCTGCGGCGATCGCCGCAGCCACCATCGCGACGGTCGCGAAGTGGCTGCTGGTCGGGCGCTTCCGGGTCGCCGAGCGCGCGCTGTGGACCTCCTTCGTATGGCGCAACGAGCTCGCCGATACGTTCGTCGAGGTCCTCGCCGCGCCGTGGCTGGTTCGTTTCGCGACCGGCACGCCGCTGCTGACGGCATGGCTGCGCACGCTCGGTGCGAAGATCGGCCGGGGCGTCTGGCTGGAGACCTACTGGCTGCCCGAGTACGACCTGGTGCGACTCGGCGACGGCGCGACGGTGAACCGCGGTTGTGTGGTGCAGACCCACCTGTTCCATGATCGTGTCATGAGCATGGACGAGGTGACACTGGACACGGGAGCCGCGCTGGGCCCGCACGGCATCGTCCTGCCGGGTGCGAGCATCGGGGCGCGGACCACTGTCGGGCCCGGTTCCCTGGTGACCCGAGGTGATGCCGTGCCGTGCGACAGCCGATGGTGGGGTAACCCGATCACCGCCTGGCCGACGCCAGCGGCACGGTCGGCATGAGTCCGACGGCGGCGTCGGCGTCGAGCGGCGCAACGCCTGGTGCCGGTCGCTCCGGCGACTCCTACCTGCCCGAGCACGGCAACGGCGGCTACCGGGTGCGGCACTACGACCTCGACCTCGACTACCGGGTCGTGTCGAACCGGCTCGCTGGCCGGGCGGACATCACCGCGGTGGCCGTGAAGTCGCTGTCGCGGTTCACTCTCGACCTCGGTCGGTTCCGCGTCCAGGAGGTCCGAGTGGACGGGCGCCCGGCGAAGTACCTGCACCGGCCGGACAAACTGCAGATCAAACCCGAGCGGCCGATCGGCGCCGGAGACACTTTCCGGGTGGAGATACGGTACGCGGGAAAGCCGGTGCCCATCTCCGGCAGGTGGGGCGAACTCGGTTGGGAGGAACTCACCGACGGGGTGCTCGTGGCCAGCCAGCCGAACGGGTCGCCGTCGTGGTTCCCGTGCGATGACCAGCCCGGCGCCAAGGCCACCTTCCGGGTGGCGGTCACGACGCCCTCCCCGTACACCGTCTTGGTGACAGGTGATCCCGTGCTCCAGCGGCGGGGGGCGGGCGGCACGACCTGGGTGTACGAGCGGCACGAGCCCACCCCGCCGTACCTGATGAGCGTCCAGATCGGACGCTACGAGGTGGTGGACCTGGCTGTCGGTGAGGTCGTGCAGCGGGCGGCGATCCCGCCCGCGCTGCGCAGAAACGTGGCCCACGACTTCGGCCGCCACGGTGAGATCATGTCTGCGCTGCAGCAGCTCTTCGGGCCGTACCCCTTCCGGGAGTACGTCGTCGTGGTCGCCGACGACGACCTCGACGATCCGGTCGAAGCCCAGGGTATGGCCGTCTTCGGTCGGAACCACGTCGACGGGCGGCGCACGCACGAGCGCCTTGTCGTGCACGAGCTGGCCCACCAGTGGTTCGGCAACAGCCTCACCGTGGCGGACTGGCGACACATCTGGCTCAACGAGGGCTTCGCCACGTACGCCGAATGGCTGTGGTCTGGCGTCTGCGGCGACCTGCCGACAGACGCCCTGGCCGCGCAGTGGTACACGTGGGTCGCGGCTCGCCCGCGCGATGTCATCGTCACGGATCCCGGCGTCGACCGGATGTTCGACCCGCTGGTCTACAAACGTGGTGCGCTCACGGTGCACGCTCTGAGGACGAGCGTCGGCGACGAGTCGTTCTTCGCGCTCCTGAGAGCGTGGGCGGCTGAGCACCGACACTCAACGGTGACGACAGAGCGGTTCCGGCTGCACGCCCAACGCTTCGCCCGCGAGCCCTTGGACAGCTTGTTCGACGCCTGGCTCGACAGCCCGACGCTGCCTCCACTACCCCGCTGAACCGACGGACGCGATCGCCCCGCGAAGCCGGATGCCGGTTCCGAAACGACTGACGCAGCCGCCTGCGGCTGGCCCGCCGGGCCGGGAACCGGCACCTCGAAGGTCAGGGCTGGAGCCACCAGGGGCTGGTGTAGGCAACTCCGACGTCGTTACACGGGTCACTGAGGGCTTCGAGATCTACACCGTGAAGTTGGGCGTGCTGGCTGATCAGCCGCAGGGGATGCCTGACCCGGAGCACCTTCTCTGATCGACACGACCCATCCGCCCTGACGAACTGCGCGGTGTCAGCGGATTCCCGATCAGAAATCCTCCGCCCCGTCGTCAGCGCTGGTAGCCCCCTAGTACGGCAGCCGTACTTCGTGATCATGGCTGAGGCGGGCGGGAACAGGACGGCCGCCGCGTGATCTTGAGTCTG
>NZ_JBNCKT010000188.1:5908-6038 GCF_049841675.1 Micromonospora sp. DT4 | reverse complement strand
GCGCGAAGCCGCCCGACGCATCAACGCCGAACGACTTCTCACTGCGTAGCCGTCCAGTTACCCGACAGTCTCTAACAGCACCTGCCCCGGCAGGCCTGCTCGCGCCCGCCAGCCGGCCTTCTCACGCAGG
>NZ_JBNCKT010000188.1:0-5810 GCF_049841675.1 Micromonospora sp. DT4 | reverse complement strand
GGCCTGCTCTCTCGTGCTGGCCGGCCGTCGCGTGCTGGCCTGCTCTCTCGTGCTGGCCGGCCGTCGCGTGCTGGCCTGCTCTCTCGTGCTGGCCGGCCGTCGCGTGCTGGCCTGCAAGATCGCCGAACCGGGGGCAGGGCGGGGGCGGGGCCGGGCGGGGGAGGGCGGGAGCGGGGTCAGCCGAGGACCAGGCCGGGGTCGGGGTCTGGGTCGGCGGTTGGGCCGGGGATCTGGTACTCCTCGGTGAGGGTGGTCATGGGGCCTGGCCAGGTCGCCTGGGCCACCTCGATCGGTTTGCGGTGCGCGTCGTACGCGACGTGCAGCAGGTGCAGCACCGGCGTGTCGGGCCGGATTTGCAGCGTCTCGGCCTCTTCCCGGCTGGGCTGGCGGGCGCTGATGGTGTCGGTGGCCGAGACGTACCGGCGGCCGGTGGCCTCCTCGGCCTCCTGGTAGAGCGGCCGGCCGAACGCCTCGGCGCGTTCGAGGGAGGTGCCGGCGGCGTTGGCGGGCAGGAACCAGGAGGCGCCCACCTCGACGGGGGAGTCGTCGGTGCGTACGAGGTGGCGGCGGCAGAGCAGGTTGGTGCCGTCGGTGACCCCGAACGCGTCGGCGACCTCGGCGGGCGCGGGGGAGAGACCGACGGAGACGAGTTGTTGACGGTATCGGGCGGCCAGGTCGGTGTGGTAGCCGCGGAAGCCGCCGTACCGGCCTCGGGAGAGGCGGTTGAGTCGGCGGCGGGTGCCCCGGACGTACGTACCCGAGCCGGGTTTGGTGATCAGGATGCCCTCGACCCGCAGCTGGTCGACGGCGCGTTGGACGGTCTGCTTGGCGACGCCGAACATCTCGGCGATGGCCGGGATGGACGGCAGCCGTTCGCCAGGTCCCCAGTCGCCGCGGCGGACCTGGGTCTTGAGCTGCGCGGCGATCTGCCGGTGTGGGAACTCGGCGGCCCCGGGATTGATCTGCACACCCGCCTCCTTGATCACATCTAGGTTCCTAGGATGCCCTAGCGGGTGTGACGGCGCCACCCCTGACACGCGAGAACGGGCCCCCGGACCACGAAGGTCCGAGGGCCCGCGAAGGCAGTGCTACCAGGAACCGGCGGTGGGGCCGGCCGAACCGCCCCGACGCCGCAGGTACTTCTCGAACTCCTGGGCGATCTCGTCACCGGTCAGCGGGGTGATGCCCTCGTCGCCAACCCGCTCCTCCAGCTCGCGCACGTACTCGCCGAGCTCGGCGTCCTGCTCGGCGGCGCTGCGCACCCGCTGCTCCCACTCGGCGGACTCCTCGGCCAGATCGGCCATCGGCACCGGCAGGTCGACGACCTCCTCGACGCGGTGCAGCAGGGCGAGGGTGGCCTTGGGGCAGGGCGGGTTGTTGGCGTAGTGCGGCACGTGCACCCAGAACGACACGGCGTCCACCTCGGCGCGGGCGCACGCGTCGTGCAGCACGCCGACGATGCCGGTCGGCCCGTCGTAGCGGGTGGGGGTGAGCTGGTAGCGCTCCGCGGCCTGCGCGTCGGAGGCGCTGCCGCTGATCGGCAACGGCCGGGTGTACGGCACGTCGGCCAGCAACGCGCCGAGCAGCACCACCCGTTCCACCTCGAGGCTGTGGCAGATCTCCAGCACCTGCTCGCAGAATGTCCGCCAGCGCATGCTCGGCTCGATTCCCCGGATCAGCACGACGTCACGGTCGGTGCCCTCGGGGCTCGCCACCATGAACCGGGTCGTCGGCCACTCCACCCGGCGGGTCTCCCCGTCGGCCATGGTGATGGTGGGCCGGCTGACCTGGAAGTCGTAGAAGTCCTCTGGGTCCAGCTCGGTGATCTGCCGGGCGTTCCAGACCTGCTCGAGGTGCTCGACGGCGGCGGTGGACGCGTCGGCGGCGTCGTTCCAGCCCTCGAACGCGGCGATGGCCACGGGGGACCGCAGGACCGGCAGTCCGTCGAACTCGGTCACGCCGTCACCTCACCCTGCTCGTCGCGGCCGATACCGGGACCGCGCCCGGTGGTCGGACCGTGGTGCACGATGGCGTCCCTGTTCTCCTTCACGTCCGCCAGCCTACGTGCCGGGCAGGGATGCGGCCCGTCGGCCGCGCCGGTCCGCCCGGTCCGCGACCGGGCATACGGCGGCGAACCGGACAGCGTGATCCGGCCGACACAATATGGGATCGGAAGCGCACGGCGTTCGGGTTCGCGTAGGGCCGCACTAACCTGAACGGGTGCGGAACTCGTTGCTGGATGTGCTGGCCGATCGGATCCTCATCGCCGACGGGGCGATGGGCACGATGTTGCAGGCGGCTGACCTCACGCTCGACGACTTCGACGGGCTGGAGGGGTGCAACGAGATCCTCAACGTCACCCGTCCCGACGTGGTGCGGGGGGTGCACGACGCGTACCTGGCCGCCGGCGCGGACTGCGTGGAGACCAACACGTTCGGCGCCAACCTGGCCAACCTGGCCGAGTACGACATCCCGCAGCGCATCCGGGAGCTGTCCGAGGCGGGCGCGCGGATCGCCCGGGAGGCCGCCGACGCGGCCAGCACGCCGGAACGGCCCCGGTTCGTGCTCGGCTCGATCGGCCCAGGCACCAAGCTGCCCACCCTCGGGCACGCCCCCTACTCGACGCTGCGCGACGCGTACCAGGAGAACGCCGCCGGTCTGATCGCCGGTGGGGCGGACGCGTTGATCATCGAGACCTGTCAGGACCTGCTCCAGGTCAAGGCGGCGGTGGTCGGATCGAAGCGGGCGATGGCCGAGCTGGGCCAGTCGGTGCCGATCATCTGTCACGTGGCCGTGGAGACCACCGGCACGATGCTGGTGGGCAGCGAGATCGGTGCCGCCCTGGCGGCGATCGAGCCGCTCGGCGTGGACCTGATCGGGCTCAACTGCTCGACCGGCCCGGCCGAGATGAGCGAGCACCTGCGGTACCTGTCGCAGCACTCCCGCATCCCGCTGTCGGTGATGCCGAACGCCGGCCTGCCGGTGCTGACGGCCGACGGGGCGTACTTCCCGCTGACTCCCGTGGAGCTGGCTGAGGCCCTGGAGCGCTTCGTCACCGAGTACGGCGTGGGGCTCGTCGGTGGCTGCTGCGGCACCACCCCGGAGCACATCCGGGTGCTGGACGAGCGTCTGCACGGCGTCACCGCGCCGCCGCGCGAGCCCCGGCACGAGGCGGGTGTCTCGTCGGTCTACCACCCGGTGCCGTTCGCCCAGGACGCCTCGGTGCTGATGGTGGGGGAGCGGACCAACGCCAATGGCTCGAAGGCGTTCCGGGAGGCGATGCTCGCCGGTGACTTCCGCGCCTGCGTCGAGATCGCCCGCAGCCAGGCCCGCGACGGCTCGCACCTGCTGGACCTGTGCGTCGACTACGTCGGCCGTGACGGCACGCGGGACATGCGGGAGCTGGCCGGCCGGTTCGCCACCGCGTCGACGCTGCCGATCATGCTGGACTCCACCGAGCCGAACGTGGTGGAGGCAGGGTTGGAGATGCTCGGCGGCCGGTGCGTGGTCAACTCGGTGAACTTCGAGGACGGCGACGGCCCGAACTCCCGGTACGCGCGGGTCATGCCCGTCGTGCGCGAGCACGGCGCGGCGGTGGTGGCGCTGCTCATCGACGAGGAGGGGCAGGCGCGTACGAAGGAGTGGAAGGTCCGAGTCGCGGCGCGGCTGATCGACGACCTGACCGGTCGGTGGGGGATGGACCGCGCCGACATCCTGATCGACGCGCTGACCTTCCCCATCGCCACCGGTCAGGAGGAGACCCGCCGCGACGGCCTCGAGACGATCGAGGCGATCCGGGAGATCTCCGCCCGCTACCCGGGGGTCAACTTCACCCTGGGCATCTCGAACATCTCCTTCGGCCTCAACCCGGCGGCCCGGCAGGTGCTCAACTCGGTGTTCCTGCACGAGTGCGTGCAGGCCGGTCTGACCTCGGCGATCGTGCACGCCAGCAAGATCCTGCCGATGTCGAAGATCCCCGACGAGCAGCGCGAGGTCGCGCTCGACCTGGTCTACGACCGGCGTCGCGAGGGGTACGACCCGGTGCAGCGCTTCCTGGAACTCTTCGAGGGCGTCGACGTGACCAGCGCGCGGGCCACCCGCGCGCAGGAGCTGGCCGCGCTGCCGCTGGACGAGCGGCTCAAGCGGCGCATCATCGACGGTGAGCGCAACGGCCTGGAGGCCGACCTGGACGAGGCGATGGCCGGCGGCCGGTCCCCGTTGTCGATCATCAACGACATCCTGCTGGACGGCATGAAGGTCGTCGGCGAGCTGTTCGGCTCCGGGCAGATGCAGCTGCCGTTCGTGCTCCAGTCCGCCGAGGTGATGAAGACCGCGGTGGCGTACCTGGAGCCGCACATGGAGACCACCGAGGACGGCGGCAAGGGCCGCATCGTCCTGGCCACCGTGCGCGGCGACGTGCACGACATCGGCAAGAACCTGGTCGACATCATCCTGTCCAACAACGGCTACGAGGTCGTCAACATCGGCATCAAGCAGCCGATCAGCGCCATCCTCGACGCCGCCGAGCAGCACCGCGCCGACGCGATCGGCATGTCCGGCCTGCTGGTCAAGAGCACTGTCATCATGAAGGAGAACCTGGCCGAGATGGCCACGCGCGGGGTCGCGGAGCGCTGGCCCGTCCTGCTCGGCGGTGCGGCGCTGACCCGGTCGTACGTCGAGGACGACCTGCGCGCGATGTACCCCGGGCAGGTGCACTACGCCCGCGACGCGTTCGAGGGACTCTCCCTCATGGACCGCGTGATGACCGCCAAGCGCGGCGGCGCCCCGGTCGTCGACCCGGAACGTGAGGCCGCCCTCGCCACCCGCCGGGCACGTCGCGAGCGACAGCGCGCGGTGGTCACCGAGTCCCTGCCGGAACTGCACGACTCCTCGGTCCGCTCCGACGTGGCCGCCGACGTGGAGGTGCCCACCCCGCCGTTCTTCGGCACGCGGGTGGTCAAGGGCGTGCCGATGGCCGACTACGCGGCGCTGCTCGACGAGCGGGCCACGTTCCTCGGGCAGTGGGGGCTGCGTGGCGCCCGGGGCGGCACCGGGCCGTCCTACGAGGAGCTGGTCGAGACCGAGGGTCGGCCGCGACTGCGGTACTGGCTGGACCGGCTGATCGCCGACCAGGTCCTTGAGGCAGCCGTGGTGTACGGCTACTTCCCCGCGTACTCCGAGGGTAATGACCTGGTGGTGCTCGACGAGAACGGGCACGCGGAGCGCGCCCGGTTCTCGTTCCCCCGCCAGCGCCAGGAGCGACGGCTCTGCCTGGCCGACTTCTTCAAGCCCAAGGGCGACCAGCTCGATGTGGTCGCGCTGCAACTGGTCACCGTCGGGCAACCCGTCAGCGAGTACGCGGCGAAGCTGTTCGCCCGCAACGAGTACCGCGACTACCTGGAGGTGCACGGGCTGTCCGTGCAGCTCACCGAGGCGCTCGCGGAGTACTGGCACCGGCGCGTCCGCGCCGAGCTGACCCTGCCCGACGGGCGTCCGCTGGGGCACGACGACCCGGCGGACCTGGCGGGCATCCTGCGCAACGACTACCGGGGCTGCCGGTACGCGTTCGGCTACCCGGCCTGCCCCGATCTGGAGGACCGGGCGAAGATCGTGGACCTGCTCGGAGCGGAGCGGATCGGCGTCGAGCTGTCGGAGGAGTTCCAGCTCATGCCGGAGCAGGCCACCGACGCCATCGTGGTCCACCACCCGGAGGCGAGCTACTTCAACGCCAAGTAAGAGACTGTCGGGTAACTGGGTGGGGGCGGAACGTCACGCCGAGACACGTCGATGGAAGGTCCTCGACAAATAGA
>NZ_JBNCKT010000187.1:0-6301 GCF_049841675.1 Micromonospora sp. DT4 | reverse complement strand
CAATGGACCCGTGCCTGCTTCCTTCCCGCAGGTACCCGCATGTCCGGATCTTGGACCTATTGCCGGTCGCTCTAAGCAGTTGATCTAGGCCGGCACCTGGGAGGGCTGCCCCAAAGTGGCGGGTCGCGCGGGAAGCACTTCGCCGTTTTTCGTGATCCCGGTACGTGGGACGCGAGATCAGCGCCGGCGCCGCCGGTGGTGCTCGTCGTTCTCGGCGGTGATGCGGGCGGAGGTTTCCTCGCCGAGCCGGACGTAGATGCCGAGGGTGGCCAGGTGCCGGTGGCGCGACTTGGCCTGTAGCTCGGCGGCGCTGCGGCCCTTGGCGGCGAGGTGGGTCAGGCCGCTGTGGCGGAGCTGGTGGAGGGTGTATCCGGTGCCGCGCGGGTCGTGGATCTTGGAGGCCTGCTTGAACAGGTACTCGGCGCGCGGGTAGGACAGTCGGCCGCGGCCGGTGTCGGGGCAGATGTCGACCAGGGCTGGCGCGCGGCGCCCGGCGGCGGGTGCGCGCCGGTCGGCGAGGAACACCGGCCCGGCGGTGCGCCCGGCCAGCAGCCGGGGCAGGAGCCGGGCGGTCGGGGTTTCCCAGGGCACGTAGGCGCGGTCGCCGCCTTTCTCGACGACCAGGGCGCGGCGAAACTCCATGTCGAGGTCCGGCACGTCGAGGCTGAGGATCTCCTCGGCGCGGGCGCAGGTCTCGTAGAGCATCCGCCACAGCACCCGCTCGCGCAGCGGGTTGCGGTCGTCGATGAACAGCCGCTCCAGGCGGGCACGCGGGATGGCCTTGTCCCCGGGTCCGGGTGACCTTGCGGCGCTCCAGCCGCCGGCCGGGGTCGATGGTCAGGCAGTCCTGACGGCGGCAGTAGGCGGTGAACGAGGTCAGCGCGGACAGGTGCTTGTTCCAGGTGTTCGCGGCCCGCTCGTCCCAACGGGCCATCGTCGGCTCGTAGATGTCGGGGGTGAGCGCCGCGACCGGCACGTGATCCCCGGCAGTCTCGCGCAGCCGCCGCAGGGTCTCGGTGTAGGTGGCGCGGGTCCCGGGGTAATCGCGGAACCGTCGAGGAACGCGTCGACGGCGACCACGAGCGCCACCGGGCGGCGGGCGGTCGGCAGCGGGATCACGGACACTTCGGCGGCCTTTTGCGGTGATGTGACACAGAATGTGGCCGAGTCGCCCCGGCTGCGGTGACGGCGTCCCGCAGGTGGCGGCGGGCGGATTATCGACTCTGTGACACAGAATATGGGATTCTGTGTCACAGACAGCTAACGGCGGCTGCACCTTCCGGCGTGCGTCACTCACCCAGTTCGCCACATATGTGATCTTCGAGAACGGCGGTCAGCATCGGAACGGCCCGAGAGCATGGTGCCGCTCTCGGGCCGTTCCGATGCTGAGTGCTGGGCGACCTGCGCTTTTACTGATCTGGTCCTGTGACGACGCAGTACACATTCGCCTGGTGGTACTCGGTGCCTGACGAATCAACCTGACCGTCGACGTCCACGTCGACCTGATTGCGCCGATCGGGCGACGTC
This sequence comes from Micromonospora sp. DT4, assembly GCF_049841675.1. NCBI lineage: Bacteria > Bacillati > Actinomycetota > Actinomycetes > Micromonosporales > Micromonosporaceae > Micromonospora > Micromonospora sp. DT4. The sequence continues at coordinate 4,774 of NZ_JBNCKT010000187.1, read as the reverse complement.
GGATCGGGGATGTACCGCAGGCGGGCATACGCCTCGTAGTCAGCAGGCCCGAACGTGATCAGCTGCTCCGCCGGAGTCCGCGAACTCGCGAGCCAGGCCGCAGCGGCCGTGTCCGTCGAATATCTCAGCACCATGTCTCTTGCGGCCCCCGTCGTCGTTGACGCGTTCGTTCAACCGCCGCTCTCACGTTTCCGGAGCTGACGGTACCTTCCGTGCATTTCTGCCCACAATAGGTAATTACGGTGCCCCTCGGTCCGCAATCCGGACTTGATTTAACGCAGCGAGATCCTGGCCGGCGTCGGCCAGGACCCGCGCGGCGAGGTCCGCCGACCCGTCGGCCGGCCGCCGTCGTGAACCTGCGGGCTGCGCCTGAGGGGACGACCGTCAGGCGCAGCCCGTGCTCAGCGGTTTGCCGCCGTGGCCTCAGCCAGCCGCAGCGGCCGGTAGCCGTCGGTGTCGACCTGGGCGAGTTCACCGTCGATGTCGACCGAGTGGGTGCCGAAGAAGTGGACGTTCTCGTGGTGGGTCGGCCAGATGTGCGCCAGGACCTCGTCGTCGACCTGGCGGTCGTCGCGGCGTAGCGCGCCGACAGCGAGGCCGTGGTACTCGGTGGACCAGCAGACGATCGCGTTGGTGGCCAGGGTGAGACACCACATCTGCTCGGTCTGCTGCTCGTGGTGGCGGCGGCGCAGCGCTCCCTCGCCGTAGGCGAGTGAGCGGCGCAGGGCGTGCAGGTTCTCGCCCTTGTTGAGCTGCCGGGAGATCCGCCGCCGGTAGGTCTCGTCGGCGAGGTACCGGGCGGCGTAGACGGTGCGGCGCAGGGCCCCGTACTCCTTGATCGCGCTGGTCAGCGCGTTCTGCTGCCGTTTCGAGGAGCACAGCTTCCCGACGACCAGCGCGGCGGTGGCGTGGCCACCCTGCACCGAAGCGGCGACGCGCAGCAGGTCGTCCCAGGTGCTCGTGATCAGGTCGGTGTTCAGTCGCCGGGTCAGCAGGCCGCCCGCGCGTGGGTAACGGGTGAGGAAGTCGGCGTTCGGGCCGGTTCGGTAGAGGGTGATCTTCCCGAGGTCGCGGATGCGCGGCGCCGCTGCGACAACCGTCCCACCACAGCCGCCGGCGCCGCCGAGACGTCATCGGGCACGAACCCGAGCCACGGCAGCGTGCACAACTGCACCGCCACACCCAACACGTTGCGGCCCGTACGGAACTGGCGCACGAACGCCTCGTCCGCACCGGTCAACGTGAAGTACCGGATCAGCTCGGCCCGGTTGATCTCCGGGAATCCCCGAAGCCGCACCAGATCCTCTGCCGAGAACACGTCCTGAGTCGCCACAACCCCACCACCCGAGCATCGACCGTCACCGAACGGGACGGCACGCTACGGGCCAGATCAGAGCTTGATCAACCCTCAGTTCTTAGCGTTGTTTTTGGTCTGAAAACTACGGACGGGCCCTGAGGGTTTCGTGACGTTGGGTGGACACCGACACACCCCGTAGAGCATCCTAGGATCCTGGGTGTGTGGCTGCCGAGCCGGACGGCTCGCGCCGATCTTGCACTAACGGTTGGTGAAGTGTTCAGTTTCGGGTGGCTGCCCGCCGCAGAAAATGCAAGATCGGCGCGTCCTGCGGCGGGCAGCCGGCGCTCAGGAGGGGACGTCGGCGCCCGGGTGGCGCGGGGTGGGCAGCCGATCCAGCACCGCGAGCGCCACCCGGATGGGCCGGCGGCGCAGCATGTCGTCGAAGCTCGCCCGCCCCTGACAGAACTGGACGAACATCCGCCAGCCCGGCGGGGTCGCCAACAACCCGTGGAACACCTCGGGGCGGCGGGTGAACAGGTCGAGCAACCGGAAACCCACCCGCATCTCCGGCGTCAGACGCTCGGTGACCGCCCGCTCGTACCCGGCCAGGTCGCCCGCGGCGACCGCCGCCCCGGCCATCTCCCCGGAGCGCAGGGCGAAGCTGATGCCCTCACGGCTCCACGGCTCCAGCAGCCCGGCAGCGTCCCCCACCACCAGCACCCGGCCGCTGCGCAACGGCGAGTCCTCCTCGCGGCACCGGGTCAGGTGCCCCGAATCGTGTGCCGCCGGCAACCCGGTCAGACCCAAGCGGTCGACGAACCGCCGCAGGTAGGCACGAGTCCCCTCCCCTGCGCCCCGACCCGCGATCACGCCCACCGTCAACCGGTCACCCTTCGGGAACACCCAGGCGTACGACCCCGGCATCGCCCCCCAGTCCAGCAGCATTCGCCCGCGCCAGCGCTCCTGCTCGACGGGCGGCACCGGCACCTCCAGCTCCAGCCCCAGATCCACCTGGCGGTAGCGCACACCCACATGCCGGGCGGTCACCCCCGAGGAGCCGTCCGCGCCGATCACCGTGCGGGCCGCCAGGGTCGTACCGTCGGCCAGTCGCAGACGTACCCCCTCGGGGTCCTGCTCGATCGCGCGGACCACGACCTGCTCCCGCATCTGCGCGCCGGCGGCGATGGCCGCCGCGCGCAGCCGTTCGTCGAACTCCTCCCGGCGCACCATCGTCACCACCGGGCTGTCGTGACGGCGGGTGAACTCTCGCCGGCCGTCACGGGTGAACGTCGCCCGGTCGACCCGGTCGTGCGCCGGCACCTCGATCCGACCCCGCACGGCGGCCAGGGACGTGCCGATGAGGCCGCCTCCGCAGGTCTTGTAGCGCGGGTGCGTGGCGCGCTCGACAACCAGGGTACGAACGCCCGCGCGGGCTGCGGCGTGTGCCGCGGAGAGCCCGGCGGGGCCGGCGCCGACGACGATCAGATCCCAGACGATCACCGTTGCAGCGTAGGGCGTGCTCGCGTTCCACCGCCCGAACGGGTGGGCATCTTCAGTCGGGCACGGGGTAAACGACGCGGCGCAACCGTCCGCGTCCGGCGGGTGGGTAGAGGAGGAGATCATGCAGCGGATGGAGCTGTCGGAGGTCGAACAGCGGGTGTACGAGGCGGTCACCGCCCTCGAGGCACGCGGCCAGGTGCCCTATCCGGATCTGATCGCCGAAGGGTCCGGACTGACCGAGGAGCAGGTACACGCACCGCTGCACCAGCTCACCGAGAAGGGTCTGCTGCACCGCGAGGACTCGCCGATGGCCGGCCTCGACTTCGGCCCACGGTTCTGCGCCCGTCAGATGGCGTGACCCTGCACGGTTGACCCTCGGTGGCCGGGGTAGCGGTCAGGAATGCATGATCGACCGTCAACGGGGGCACGATGAACGCGGCGCACGAGCCGCAGCCGGTCGGCGCGGCCGAGAACCGTCGACGCTGGCAGGCGGTCGGCGTCGGGCTGGTCGCCGCGTTCATGACGCTGCTCGACGTGAGCATCGTCAACGTCGCGGTGCCGTCCATCGACCGTGCGCTACACGCCTCCCCGAGTGACCTGCAGTGGGTCCTCTCGGGATACGCGCTCACCTTCGGCCTGGTGCTCGTACCGGCTGGCCGCTTCGGTGACTTCCGGGGCCGACGCAACGCGTTCGTCTTCGGCATCGCGCTGTTCACCCTGACCAGCGCGCTCGCCGGCCTGGCGACCTCCCCCACCTGGCTGGTCGCCGCCCGGCTGCTCCAGGGCGCCGCCGCTGGCATCATCAACCCGCAGGTGATCGGGCTGATCCAACAGCTGTTCCGAGGGCCGGAGCGGGCCCGCCCCTTCGGGCTGCTCGGCGCGACCATCGGCATCTCCACCGCCGTCGGACCCCTGCTCGGCGGGCTGCTCATCGCCGTCGGCGGTGAGGACCACGGCTGGCGGTGGGTCTTCTTCGTCAACGTGCCGATCGGCATCGTCGCGGTGATCCTGGGGTGGCGGCTGCTGCCCGGGCGCCCCGAGGGTCAGCCCGGTCGCCGTCGACTCGACCCGGTCGGTGTGCTGCTGCTCGGCGTCGGCGTGGTGCTGATCCTGCTGCCCCTCGTGCAGGAGCAGCAGTGGCGTACGCCGTGGAAGTGGGCGCTGATCCCCGCCGGCCTGGCGGTGCTGGTCGCCTTCGGCCGGTGGGAACGGTGGTACGCGCGACACCGCGAACCCCTGTTCGACCTGCGCCTGTTCACCTTCCAGTCGTACACCCTCGGATCGCTCATCGCGCTGGTCTACTTCGGCGGCTTCACCGCGATCTTCTTCATCTTCACCCTGTTCCTGCAGAACGGCCTCGGCTACAGCGCTCTCGTCGCCGGTCTCGCCATCACCCCGTTCGCCCTCGGGTCCGCCGCCGCGTCCGCCCTGGGAGGACGCATCGTCAACCGCTTCGGCCGGCCCCTGGTCGCCATCGGCCTGCTCGGCGTGGTGATCGGACTGGCCGCCACGGTGCTCGCGCTCCACGTCGCGCCGGACGCCCCGGCGCCCTGGGTCACCGCCGGGCCGCTGCTCGTCGCCGGCATCGGGAGCGGCCTGGTCATCGCCCCCAACCAGACGCTCACCCTCGCCCAGGTGCCCATACCCCAGGCGGGCAGCGGGGCCGGAATGCTCCAGACCGGCCAGCGGATCGGTGCCGCGGCCGGCATCGCCGCGGTCGGCTCGATGTTCTTCTCCTCGCTGACCGACAGTCACGGCAACTGGACGACGGCCTTCGAGAAATCACTGCTGCTCGCCACGGGAATCATCGCGCTCGCGCTGATCGCCGCGCTGATCGACATCTTCCGCAATCACCACCACTGACAACCCTCGGGGTCTGGTCCCCGCGAGGTCTTGGACTGTTTCCGTTAGCTGTTGACGGAAACTGTCCAAGATCTGTGAAGACGGTGATGGCCGGCACCCGTTTTCGGGTGCCGG